>CAZREK010000113.1:0-7351 GCA_964598965.1 uncultured Bifidobacterium sp.
CAACGGCGGCATGGTGGTGCATCTCGGCGTGATCATGATCGCGGTCGCGCTGGCCGCCTCGAACAGCTACACCCACGCCGGCGAGTTCACCGTGCAGGAGGGCGAGACGATCGAGTTCGCCGGCCACACGTTCACGGTCGTGGACGTCTACGACTTCGAGACGCCCCGAGCCATCGGGGTGAAGGCCGACGTGCGCATCGACGGTGGCCAGGCGTATTCACCGGCGATCAGCAAGTACACCGCGTTCGGGATGGACGTGCCCACGCCCAGCGTGAAGTCCGGCTTCGCCAAGGACATCTACCTGTCGCTGGAGACGGGCACGAAGCCCAGCAGTGGCACGGCGAAGCTGAAGGTGTTCATCAAGCCGATGGTGATGTGGTTGTGGATCGGTGGCATGTTGTGCGCGGTCGGCACCGTGCTGGCAGCGTTCCCGGGCCGCAACCGCCGCCGCCCCACCGATGCGGTCAGCGCCCCGGTGCCGCTGGAGGACGAGGAGGTCGCCAATGTCTGATGCGGTCGACACCGTTGACGACGCGGGCGACGAGCCTGCCCGCCGTCGCGTCGCGCCGTTCATCGCGCTCGCCGTCGCCGTCGTGCTGGCCGGGCTGTTCCTGGTGCTGGCCAACGGCAAGTCCGGTTCTGACGACAAGTCCGGCGTCGTGGACAGCCCGTTGCTGAACAAGCCGGCGCCGTCGGTCAAGGGCGTCAGCACCGCTGGTCAGCAGCTCGACCTGTCGCGCCGCAAGGGCAGCTGGGTGGTCGTCAACGTCTTCAACTCCGATTGTGCGCCGTGCAAGGCCGAGCACGTGGAGTTGCGGCTGTTCGTGTCGCAGCAGTCCACCCTCGGCCCCAACGGCGCGGAGCTGTACACGATCGCGCAGGGTGACACCAAGGAGAAGGTCGATGCGTTCTTCGCCGAGCGTGGCGGAGACTGGCCGGTGCTGCTCGACGAGGACGGCACGCTGAGTGTCGCCTTCGGTGTGGCGCAGGTGCCGGAAACCTTCATCATCGACCCCGACGGGTACGTCCGCCTGCGGTGGGCGGGCCCCATCGACGCGGTGACGCTTGCGGCGTTGGTGCAACAGCAACGACTGGCGTACTACGGATGAGCGCGACGCATTGGTCCAAGCAGATCAAGCGCTGGCCGGGCTGGGTGCTGCTGGTGTTGGTGCTGGCCGGGTTCTTCACGTATGGCAGCACCAAGGACGCCGGCGCGCGCACCCCGGAGGAGCGCGTGGAGGAGATCAGCAAGCAACTGGCCTGCCCGGTGTGCAACGGCGAGACCGTCTACGAATCGCGTAACACCGCGTCGTCGGCCATCCGCGCCGAGATCAAGTTGCAGGTCACCACCACCGACGCCACCGACGACGAGATCATCGCCTACATCGTCCAGCAGTTCGGGGCCAAGACGCAGCTGCTGCCGAAGTCGTCGGGGTTCGAGAGCCTGGTGTGGGTGCTGCCATCGGTGGCGATGGTGTGTGCCGCGGTGGGCTTGTGGTTCTCCTTCCGCCGCTGGCGCGACGCGGTCGACACGGTGCCCGACGATGACGACCGAGCGCGAGTCGATGCGGCGTTGGCCGCCGCGGAGGCTGCCGGTGAACCCTGAGCGTCTCGCCGCGCTCGAGGAAGAGCGCGACTTCCTGCTGCGCAGCATCCGCGACCTCGACGCCGAACGCGCAGCAGGTGATGTCGACGAACACGACCATGCCGCGTTGCGCGACGGCTATGTCGCCCGCGCCGCAGCCGTACTGAAAGAGCTGGAGAACGGTCGCCGCGCCACCGTGGCCCGCCCTGGGTGGCCGCTGTGGCAGAAGCTGCTCGCGGTGGGCCTCACGCTTGCGGTCGCGATCGGCATCGGCATCTTCGTCGCCGGGTCCGCGGGCCAACGCCTGCCGGGTCAATCGCTGACCGGTGGACAGGAAGTCGACGAGATCACGCGCAAGCTGGCCGAAGCCAGCCAGCTGCTGGGCACCGATCGGCTGGGTGCGTTGAAGAAGTACCAAGAGGTGTTGGCAGTCGAGCCGCAGAATGCGGAGGCACTCACGTACACCGCGTGGCTGACGGTGTTGGCAGGTAGCGACTCGCAGGATCCGACGCTGCTGGCCAAGGGGATGGACGACCTGCGGGCCGTCATCGCGATCGACGACACCTACGCCGATGCGCATTGCTTCCTCGCCGTTGCCGCGGGCCGCTTCCTCCAACCGGCTGATCTCGATCTCGCTGCCAGTGAGGGGCAGGCGTGTCTCGACGCTGGTGCGCCCGGCGGCATGCGCGGGATGATCCAGCAGATGCTCGGCTCGCTGGTCACCACCGAGACGACGACGCCTGCGACGACACCGACCACCACCTGATTGCATCGACGGATTCGCACGCTGCACTAGCGTGCGGGCCATGAGCACGCAGCCTCCGATGCCCCCCAGCCCTCCCGGCCCGCCAGGCGGTTTCCAGCCGCCTCCCGGCTACCAGCCCTACGGCGCCGGTGGTCCCGCGCCCACCACCAACAGCGGCATGGCGATCGCGTCGCTGGTGCTCAGCCTGGTCGGCATCATCCCTTGCTTCTGGGGTCTGCAGATTCCCGGTCTGCTGGGCACGATCTTCGGCTTCATCGGCATGGGCCAGACCAAGGACGGCTCGCGCAAGGGCCGCGGCATGGCGATCGCCGGTCTGGTGATCGGCATCATCCTGCTGGTGATCTGCGCCCTGGTGTGGATCTACATCACCACGAGCGACAACTGCTCGTGGGAGAACAACCAGTTCCGCTGCGTCTCTAACTGACCACGAGGTACTCGGGCGGGGGCCACACCCCCGCCCGGGTGATCGTGCCGTCGGCTTCGCGATGCAGCACCCACACGCTGGCCTTGCGCCAGTCGGGCTTCCCGCTCACCAGGCACCCGCGACGCACCAGGGCGTCGATGGTTTCAGGGATGACGTCGCCGTGGCTGCACAGCACGCTGCCGTCGGCAAGCTCAGCCAGAAGCTCCAGCGCTCCGCTGAACCCCTGCTCCTCTGCCAGGCGATCATCGACTGCGACGGATCGCCCGAGCCGGTCCGCCAGTGGCTGCACCGTCTGCACACAGCGCAGGTACGGGCTGCTGATGATGAGGCCGGTGCACAACGGCGCGAGCCGTTCACGTAGGGCCTCCGCCTGCTGCCGCCCGAAGGCGGTCAGCGGTCGTTCGCGGTCGTCACCGACCCAGTCCTGCCGGCTGCCCGCCTTCGCGTGGCGCACCAGGTACAGCATGTCGTGGGTCAGACCTCGCGGGTTGCGGCGGCGTGACGGGCCACGAGCATGCGCAGCATCACCAAGTAGACGATGACCGTGCCCACGGCGACGACCGAGAGGGCAAGGTTGATGGCTGCGAAGTCGTTGAACTTCTTCGCCACGTCGTTCCAGTCGGTGGAGCCCGTGCGGAACGCAACGAAGTAGGTGGCCGACGTCGCAATGGCGATCAGCGGCAGCAGGCCGTACAGCACCCACCACACGTTGATGATCGCGGGGACCTTCCCTTGCCGCCAGCTGGAATCGCCAGGAGTGACGTCGGGATCGCTGGCCTTCCACAGCTCGCGGAACATCAGCCACGGCACGGCGTAGACGACGCACGGGGGTGTGAACCAGCTGGCGATGCCCCAACCGGGGCCGAACGTCGTGTGGCGACCGAGTGTGCGGACGTTCTTGGCCATCTTGTACATCAGGATCATCGTCAGGACAGCAACGGGAATCACGAGGATTCCACCGAGTGAGCCGACTCCGACGCCGAACTTGTTCTCCAACTGCGACTCGCTGATCTGCCCGTCGAGGAAGTCGCGAGCAGCGCGTGTCAACCGGATCTGTTGGAACACGGCGAGCAGCTGCAGCGGCGCCATGATGGCCAGCAGTACGGTCAGTGCGGTGCCGAGCCCCTTCACGCGCTCCAGCGGAGCGGAGTAGACCGCGCCGCCGCCGTACGCGACATAGCCAGGGGGCGGTTGCATGTTGGGGGGCGGGGGAGGCAGATCGCTCATGTGCTCACCATAGATCGCGGCGCGCTCGCGCCGGTCTACGGCAGGGCCACGATGGGGGTGTCGGCGTCCTCGATGAAGTACTCGTTCACGATCGTGAGAATCGCGTTGGCGTTGGCCTGGGCCTCGCCCTCGCGAAGGCCGGGGCCGAACTCCACGGTCATCGACATCCCGGTGTCCGTGAGCGTCGAGCGCACCCAACCGTTGGCCGTCCCCGAATAGCTGCCCCCGGTGATCGTCAACAGCGGCAGGTCGACGAGCCCTGCGTAGCGGGCGCGGATCTGTCCCTCACGCCCGGACTTCGGCTCGATGCGGAAGTAGTCCTGGTGGTACCAGATGACGAGGTCGGGCTGGATCAGCTTGGCCAACTGCATCATCGCCTTGGTCTCCGGCTCGCTGGCTGAGGACGGGCCGGAATACTGCCAGTACCCCTTCTGGCCGATCGGCTCCCAGCGGCTGGGGAAGTTGCGGTTGAGGTCGACCGCCCGCGCGTTCTGGCGGGTGTTGGCCGCCAACTGCTGGGCCTGTGGAGTTTCTCGCTGTACCTGCTGCACTTTCCGGTGATCGTGCTGGTGGAGGCGCGCTGGGGGGTGCTGTCGGGGGTCGGCCAGGTGGTGGTCGGGGTCGTGTGCGTGGCCGCATCGGCGTTGACCTACCGCCTGGTGGAAGCCCCGGTGCGATGGAATCCGTGGCTGAGTGCACGTCCGCGGCGCACGGTGCTGGCCAGCTTCGCGGCGCTCGCGTTGTTGCTATCGACCGGTGTCACGGTGCAGGCGCTACGCAGCCCCTCCGCGACCGACGACCCCGGCTTCGCCGTGCCGAGTGGTATCGACCCCGGCTCGCTGGACGACCTGCTGGATGATGTCGGTGCGGCCGCCGACACTGTGCCGAGCGCGGGAGGCACGGACGCGGAGACCACTGCGCCGGTGACCATGCCGCCGGTGAAGCCGGTGCGTGCGTTGCTGCTGGGCGACTCGACGATGGCCGAGATGCGTTGGTACGAGCAGGGTCAGGTGGGTCTGTCCGGCTTCACCTATGTGCTCGATGCGGAAGCCTGTCGACGGCTGAGCTACCCGGGCTGCGAAGGGCGCGAGCATCGCACCCCGAAGAGCGCGCGTTCCGTGGTGCTGCATCTGCAGGAGCACTTCGACGTGATCGTGCTGCAGGCCGGTTATCACGGCAAGCCCGGATCCTTCCGCGACGAGTTGAAGAAGTTCGCCGATGTCGTTGCCCGCACAGGTTCCAAGCTGGTGATCCTCAGCCTGAAGGAATCGCTGCGTTACCCCGAGGCCGGCTCGAAGGGCACGCGTTCGGTGTACACGACGCTCAACGCGCAACTGCGCGACATGGTGGCTGCGGGCGAGTTGGGCGATGCCACGATCGCCGACTGGAACTTGTTCTCCTATTCGCATCCCGAGTGGTTCCGGCCGGACGGCATTCACACGAACCTCGCCGGCACCGCCGGCCTCGGTTGGTTCATCTCGATGACGATCGCCGCGATGTACGACAACCCTTGTCCGTTCGAGGCCGTCTATCCCTGCGTCGTCCCACCGGTGGCCGACCCTGCGTTCGATCCTTTGGCGATGTTCGGGCTGGTCAACACCGACATGCACTGCTACGAGGACGGCCCTCGACGCAAGCGAGTCTGCGAGCCCGACCGGCGGATGGACTGAGTGGTGGCGTCCGCTGGCTTGCGGCGGCCGGCTTTCGTCGTGTGGTGCAGCTCGCTGCTGTCGGCGACGGCGGTTGTCGCGCTGTACCTGGTGTTCGTGCGCACCAACTGGGGGCAGGAGGTCGACGACCTCGCGTTCGACGGTCGCAGCGCAGTCTCGTTGCGCGCCACTCAGCGGACCGACCGCTTGCTGAACTCCGTCACGCACACCTCGCTGTTCGCGCTGGGTGCGGCCATCGTGCTGCTCGCGCTCGCACAGCGTCGCGTCCGGCTGGCGGCCGTGTGTGGAGCCTGCATGGCCGGTGCGGTACTGACCACCGAAGCGTTGAAGCTGTACCTGCTGACGCGACCGCGGTTCGACGGCGTCGGTGGCACTGCGCACAACAGCTTCCCCAGCGGCCACGCCACCATCGGGATGGTGCTGTCGCTGGGGCTGGTGATGGTGTCGTCGTCACGTTGGAGGCGACTGGCCACGCTGATCGCGGCCTTGCTCGCGACGGCGTTCGGCACCGCCGTGCTGGCGTCGGGGTGGCATCGCCCCAGCGACTCGCTCGGCGCGTATGCGGTGGCGTTCACGTGGTTCGCCGCCGGGCATGGCGTGATGCTGTGGCTCGACGAGCATCGTCCGTACCGGTACGGGGTCGCCTCGGCGCGCGACCGGCCGACATCGCGGCCGGTGCTGGTCAGCGCGGGCGTGGCGCTGTTGGGGTTCACGGCGTTCGCGCTGTGGCGCTCGCTGGAAGACCACGACCTGCATGCCGTCGCCTATGTGCGCCTGTATGTCGTGTTCTGCCTGGCGATCGACGTGGTCGGCATCGTCGGCGTGTTGGGCTTCGCCGTTCTGACGGGGGACCGGGCGCGTCGACGGCGCGCGGTGGCTGACGTCAGTTCACCTTCAACGCCGAGCTGAAGACCTTCTTCGGCTTCAGCTCGGTGGCGATGCGGTGCGCGATCTCGCGGAACGATTTCGCCGCTTCGCTGTCCGGCAGCGCGAGCGTGATCGGAGTGCCGTTGTCGCCGCCTTCGCGCAGCTCGGGAACCAGCGGCAGCTTGCCCAGCAGCGGGACACCGAGTTCGTCGGCCAGTTCCTGGGCGCCGCCGGCGCCGAAGATCTCGTAGCGCTTGCCGTCGTCGCCGGTGAACCAGCTCATGTTCTCGATGATGCCCTTCACCGGCAAGTTCACCTTGGCGGCCATCGCCGCCGACAGCGCGGCCACCTTCTGTGCCGCGGGCTGCGGCGTGGTGACGACGTACACCTCGGCGCGCGGCAGGTACTGGCTGAGGCTGAGCGCGATGTCGCCGGTGCCGGGCGGCATGTCGATGAGGAGGAAGTCGGGTTCGTCCCAGAAGACGTCGGCCAGGAACTGCTCGAGGGCCTTGTGCAGCATCGGGCCGCGCCAGATGACGGCCTGGCCCTCCGGCACGAAGTAGCCGATGGAGATGCAGCTGACACCGTGGTTGGCGGGCGGCACGAGCATGTCGTCGATGACCACGGGGTCGCGGTCGGTGCCCAGCATGCGCGGAATGGAGTAGCCGTAGATGTCGGCGTCGACGATGCCGACCTTGTAACCCTCTGCCGCGAGAGCGACAGCCAGGTTGACGGTGACGCTGCTCTTGCCGACGCCACCCTTGCCGCTGGAGATCAGCAGCGGGCGAGTCTTGTTGCCCGGTTGGTTGAAC
>CAZREK010000114.1:0-7334 GCA_964598965.1 uncultured Bifidobacterium sp.
CGAGGATGCGAGCACGCTCGCCCTCGATGTCGCCCTTGGCCTGGCGGATCTGCGTGGCCTCGTCGGCGGCCGAAGCCTGGTCGGCGGCGGCGGCGTCGAGTTCCTTCTGGATGCGCTCGGTGCGAGCGGCCATGCCCTTCTTGATGGCCGGGCCACCGAACTTGTAGAGGGCGAAGAAGATCAGCAGCGACGCGATGCCGCCGTAGATGATCTCGGCGGTCTCCGGCAGCAGCCAGCTGTGGGTGGTGACGTGCCCGTCCTTGTCGAGGACGATCTCCTCGCCGGCGATCAGGTGGCCGGCGTGAGTGGCGATGATGCCCAGAACGCTCATCGTGCCATCACCTCGCTGACCACTCGCTCCACGACGGTGGCGGACGGACGCTTGCCCGTGGCCAGCTCGCCCGCACGACCGGCGACGTCGCTGACGGCAGCGGCGATCTGGTCGCGGGCGGCAGCCTTGGCGGCATCGGCCTGGGCCAGTGCAGCGTTGCGCCGCTCGGCGATCCCGGCGTTCACCTGAGCCAGCTTGGCCTGGCGCTCGGCTTCGAGCGTCTGGCGCGCCGCCTCGACGGTGCGCGCAGCCTCGGCCTTGATCGCGGCCAGCTGGGCCTCGTACTCGGCGACCTCGGCGCGAGCAGCGGACCGCTCGGCGTCGGCGGACTCATGAGCGGAACGGATGCCGTGGTAGCGGGCATCCATGCCCTTCTTCACCTTGGGGAAGAGGACGAAGCGCATGAGCAGCGCGAACACGAGGAACGAGCCACCGCCCCACGCGAGCTCTTTCATCTCGGGGAGGATGGGGCCCGGGTCCTTGCTCACCGGTGCTTCCGCCTCGGCGCCCGTCGTCTCTGCGGACGCGGGGTTGAGGTGCACGTGGAGCGAGGATCCCTGGAGGTGTACGACGGCGGAGTGCACGTCAGCTCCTTCGGATAGATCGGACAGAAATCGGATAGTGGTCAGCGGCCGATCAGAGGCCGATGAGGATGAAGACCACGAAGCCGATCAGGGCGAGGGCCTCGGTGAAGGCGATGCCGAGGAACATGGTGGTGCGCACCATGCCGGCGGCCTCGGGCTGACGGGCCATGGCCTCGACCGACTTGCCGACGAGGTAACCGATGCCGATGCCGGGGCCGATGGCGGCCAGGCCGTAGGCGAAACCGGCCGACGAAGCGGCGGCGGCGGCCTTCTGGTCGTCGGCGGTGATCACCGGGGCGGCGGCGGCGACGAGGTGGGCGAGAGCTTCCATTGTGTGATTTCTCCTGGTGAGTGTTCTGGGTAGTTGGAGACTTGCTGAGTGCGCTGAGATCAGTGCTCGGGGTGAGCCGAGCCGCCGATGTACACCGCGGTGAGAATCGTGAAGATGTAGGCCTGCAGGAAGGCCACCAGCACTTCGAACGCCGTGAGGAACACGAGCATGAAGAAGGGCAGGATCGACATCGGCTTGAGCATCCAGACCTTGGTCTCGGCCGTCACCAACGAGTTGGTGAGCAGCGCGAAGGTGACCAGCAGGATGTGGCCGGCGAGCATGTTGGCGAAGAGACGCACCGTCAGCGAGAAGGGGCGCACGAAGTAGTTCGAGATGAGCTCGATGACACCGACCAGCGGCTTCAGCGCGGTGGGCACGCCGGGGGGCCAGATGGTGTGGGTGAGGTACTTGATGCCCTGGTGCTTGAAGCCGACGCCCATGTAGATGAACCAGACGACGACGGCCAGGAACATCGGGATGGCCATGCGAGCGGTGGCCGGCATCTGCAGGAACGGGATGATGCCGGGCACGTTGCACAGGTAGATGAACAGGAACAGGCTGAGCAGGAACGGGGTCCAGCCGAGGCCGTCCTTGCCCATCGTCTGCATGACGATGCCGTTCTCGATGAACTCGACCGAGGTCTCGGCCAGGTTGCGCACGCCCTTGGGGGCCTTCCGCGCATCCTTCGCACCGGCGAGGATGAAGATCAGCGACCCGATGACGGCAGCGGCCACCGCGATCAGGGCGATCTTGTTGAAGCTGGTGAACAGGTCCTTCCAGCGCAAGATCGAGTTGATCTCGGGGAATTTGAAGGATTCGGCGATCACGGCGTGTTCCTGTACGTGTGTCGGTTACGGACGGGTGGGCTTGAGGCCCGGGTGGGCCAGAGAAAGGGCAACGTACTTCATCTCCCACAGGAGGAGACCGAGGTGCGTCACGATGATGGTCGTTCCGAGGGCCGGAAGTGAAATCCATCCGGCGTCCTTGACCAGAAGGACGGCCAAGAAGATGAGGCCGAGGCGGATGAGATAGCCGAACAGCACCCCGCCCATCATCAGCCCGAGGCTGATGCGAGCGGTGCCGGCGACGATGCCCGCGGCGAGACCGAAGTTCACCAGGACGAGCGCGACGGCGTAGACACTGCTGAGCGCGCCGTCCATTCCCCAGATGAAACCGCACAGCGCCACCAACAGCGGCGCCACGATCAGACCACGGCGAACCATGTCCTTGGTGACCTTGACCTCGGGCGCGGGGCCGTCGATGCGGGTGACGATCGGCGAGACGGTGTCGTTCATGCGGCACGTCCCGTGCGCTTGGCGAGACGCTCGGCCTCGTGCTGTTCCATCGCGGCCGTGTACTCGTAGTACATCTTGATGAACTGGCCGATGACGCTGAACACGACGAGGCCGATCATGAAGGCGGGCTTGGTGCCCAGCCAACGGTCCAGGCCGTAGCCGATGCCGAGGAACACCAGGACCACCAACGCGAAGTCCATCCCCTTGCCCAGCGTCTGGCCGCCGGCCTGCTGGGTCTGGTCGATCGGGCGCCGTGGGGCCAGGATTTTCACGAAGGGCGGATACCTCGGGAGCGCGCCGGACACGACGTTGTGACCAGGCTTGTGAACGCGCACACAATGTAGCCGTCCGCAGTAGGGGTCCGGCAACCCGAGTGTTGCGATCGAGTGTCAGAACCAGGCCCGAGCGAGCCGGCGCCGTCAGCTCTTGCGGGCCCTGATCTCCGGGTGCAGCACGGTGTACAGCACCAGGAACAGCATCGCCGCGCCGATCGGGATGTAGCTGACGCCGCTGCCGGTGAACACCGGGTACAGCACGAACGCCGACAACAGCGCCGTCCAGGTCCACAGGATCAGCACCGCCCGCCGCTGACCGTGCCCCATCTCGATGAGGCGATGGTGCAGGTGGCCCTTGTCGGCCGAGGCAACGCCTTGGCGGCGCACCGCGCGCCGCAGGATCGCGAACAGGGTGTCCAGGATCGGCACACCGAGGATGAGCAGCGGGATGAACAGCGGCGCGAGGAAGAAGTAGGTCTGGCCGATGTAGGCCTGCTGGTACGGGTCGGCGCGCCCGCCCACCACGCTGGTGCTGATCGCCATCAGCAGGCCCAGCAGCAGCGCGCCGCCGTCGCCCATGAACACACGTGCCGGGTTGAAGTTGTGCGGCAAGAAGCCCACGCACACCCCCACCGCGAGGATCGCGACCATCGGGCCCAGGTTCGGCTGCGTCAGCATGCCCACCGACGGGTCGGCGAGGTGCTGCGCGTACAAGAAGAACGCTCCACCGGCGATCGCCACGATGCCTGCGGCCAAACCGTCCAGCCCGTCGATCAGGTTGATCGCGTTGGTCATGCCCAGCAACCACAACACGGTGATCAGCGGCACCCATTCGTCGGCCAGGTTCCACACGTCGAAGAACGGGATGCGGAAGTAGAACATCGTCACGCCGTAGATGACCAGCACGACACCCACCAGCACGGTGCCGATCATCTTCGCCGGGGCGGAGATCTCGCGGATGTCGTCGATGAAACCGACGAGGAACATCAGGATCACCGCGAACAACACGCCGCGCGGTTCGCTGTTACGAGCGAAGATCGGGTCGAAAGTGTCCATCAACCGCGCGGCACCGAACGCGACGATGAACCCCACCAGCATCGCGATGCCGCCGACGTCGGGTGTGGCCACCTTGTGGATGCGACGCGCGTCGGGCTCCACCACCCAGCCCATACGCCGCGCCACCTTGATGACGATCGGTGTGGTCACGAACGTGACCGCCGCGGCGATCGCACCGAGGACCAGATACGCGCCGGTACCCGGCATCAGTCGGCCTGCTCTGGTTGTTCGTGGCGGTGACGATCGGGGAAGCCGCGGGCACCGAACCACGCGGCGGCAACGAGCGACAGCGCGGCATAAATCGGGGCACCCGGCCCTTTGGCGAACGCGTGGCGGATGACTTCGCGCACCCAGTCCACATAGGGAACCAGCGGGATGTGCAGGGAGTCGCCGTTGTCGCTGAACCAACTGACGACGAGGTAGCGCTCCACGTAGAACAGCGAGAGCGCAACAGTGGCCGCGGCGACGACGACCGCGAGGACGGCGGCCAGGCCGCCCGGGCGGCGCATGCCGACCAACACGCCGTACGACGTGGCGAGGCCGATGACGGGCAGCAAGTAGGTGGTCATCGAGGACGTGCCGAGCACGACCAGGAACCACACCGCACCGGCGGCCAGGCCGCCGGCGAGACCGAGCGCGATGCCCTTCAGCACGCCGAGACCGGTGACCCCGCGGTCAGCGGGGCGGTCGACGGTGGGCTCGGCGGTCACGTCGGGCAACTCTACCGAGTGGGCTGTCAGGCGTAGGCCGGGAAGCGGCCGCACAGCTCGGCCACCTCGGCGCGCGCCGCAGCGAGAGCTGCCTGGTCGGTGCGGTGGCGCAGGACGCGAGCGATCAGCTCGGCGATCTTGGCCATCTCCGGCTCCTTCATGCCCTGCGTCGTCACCGACGGGGTGCCGATGCGCACGCCACTGGTGACGAACGGGCTGCGCGGGTCGTCGGGGATGCTGTTCTTGTTGAGCGTGATCCCGGCGAGGTCGAGCACGGCCTGGGCCTCCTTGCCGGTGAGGTCGGCGTCGAACGGGCGCAGGTCCACGACCATCATGTGGATGTCGGTGCCACCGCTGACCAGCCGGAAGCCCTGCTGCACCAGCCCGGCGGCCAGCGCGGAAGCGTTCTTCACGATCTGCGCCGCGTAGTCCTTGAAGCTGGCCTGCGACGCCTCGTAGAAGGCCACCGCCTTGCCGGCGATGACGTGCTCCAGCGGGCCACCCTGCCAGCCCGGGAACACGGCCTTGTCGATGGCGGCCGCGTGCTCGGCCTTGCTGAGGATGCAGCCGCCGCGCGGCCCGCGGAGGGTCTTGTGGGTGGTGAAGGTGACGATGTCCGCATACGGCACCGGGTTGGGGTGCTGGCCACCGGCGATGAGGCCGGCGATGTGCGCCGCGTCGAACATGAACAGCGCGCCCACCTCGTCGGCGATGGCCTTGAACGCGGCCGGGTCGAGGCGGCGCGGGTAGCTGGTGGTGCCGGCCACGATCAGCTTGGGACGGTGCTGCAGCGCGAGGTCGCGCACCTGGTCCATGTCGATGCGCTCGTCGCCGGAGGTGACCTTGTAGGCGACGAACTGGTACAGCTTGCCGCTGGCGTTGACCGGCGAGCCGTGAGTGAGGTGGCCGCCGTGGTCCAGCGACAGACCCAGCACGGTGTCGCCCGGCTGCAGGATGGCCTGGTACGCGCACATGTTGGCGTTGGCGCCCGAGTGCGGCTGCACGTTCGCGTGGTCAGCGCCGAACAGGGCCTTCACGCGGTCGATGGCCAACTGCTCGATCTCGTCGACCACCAGGTTGCCGCCGTAGTAGCGCTTGCCCGGGTAGCCCTCCGCGTACTTGTTGGTCAGCACGCTGCCGACGGCCTTCATGACGGCCGGCGAGGTGAAGTTCTCGCTGGCGATCAGCTGCAAGCCGGTGACCTGGCGCTGCACCTCCTCGTCGATGAGGCGGAACAGCTCGGTGTCGGGCGCGGTGTCGCTGGGGAAGGGCATGTCAGTTCTCCGGTTGGGCGGGCGGGGGCGGGGGAAGCGGGCTGCGCTCGATGCGCGCCCCCATCTCCTCGAGTTCGATGGCCATCAGCTGTTCGACGCGGCGCGCGTGGCGGCCGCCTTCGAAGGCGGTGCCGAGGAATGTGGCGAGGATCTCCTCGGCGAGACCGATGCCGACCACGCGAGCACCCATCGACAGCACGTTGGCGTCGTTGTGGGCGCGGGCCATGCGGGCCGTGTACAGGTCGTTGCACAAGGCGGCGCGCACACCGTGCACCTTGTTGGCGGCTAGTTGTTCGCCCTGGCCGCTGCCGCCGAGGACGATGCCCACGTAGGCCTCACCGTCGCGCACGGCACGGCCGACGGCGGCGCAGATGGGCGGGTAGTCGCAGCTTTCGGTGCTGTGCGTGCCGAGATCGATCACGTCGTGGCCGTCGCGACCGAGCACCTTGATGAGGTGCTGCTTGAGGTCGTATCCGGCGTGGTCGGCACCAATCGCGATCCGTGACATCGGGGCGAGTGTAGGTGCCGCGAGGGTTGCGGGTACATCCGGGTCCCGCCGTGCTGAGGGTTCGGGACCCACGATCCGGCCGACGGTTCGTCCCACACAGCCGCCGGTTCCTACCCTGGCGACCATGTCTCTCGACCCCCGTACACCGGTGCTGATCGGCGCCGGGCAGCTCTCGCACCGCGCCGGCAACATCGCTGATCTGCTCGACCCTGCCGCGATGCTCACCGAGGCGGTGCGGCGAGCAGCCACCGACGCCGGTCTGACAACGGTGCCGCAGCCTGACTCGTGGCGAGTGGTGTCCATCCTCGGCTGGCGCCCCTCGGACCCGGCGTGGGTGATCGCCCACCAACTGGGGCTGGAGGCACGCGACACCGTGGTGACCACTGTCGGCGGCAACAGCCCGCAGTCGTTGGTGAACGCCACCGCCGAGGAGATTCGACTCGGCAAGGTCGACCTGGTGGTGCTGATGGGCGGCGAAGCTTCACGCTCCCGACGGCTACTGAAGGCCGCCGACACGCGCCCGGACTGGCCGACCTCGCCAGCAGATCAGGTGCCGCGCCAGATGGGTGAGGACCTCGTGCTGGCGCACCCGCACGAAATGTCACGCGGGGTCATCATGCCGGTGCAGGTGTACCCGATGTTCGAGACCGCCATCCGCGCCGCGGCCGGCCGTACGGTGGACGAGCAGCAGAAGGTGGCCAGTGAGCTGTGGGCGCGCTTCAGCGAGGTGGCCGCCAACAACCCGCACGCCTGGATCCGCACGCCGATGACCGCCGAGCAGATCCGCACCCCCAGCGAGGGCAACCGGATGATCGGCTTCCCGTACACGAAGTCGATGAACTCCAACAACCACGTCGACCAGGCCGCTGCCCTGATCATGTGCAGCGCGGCGAAGGCCGAGGCGCTGGGCGTACCGCGCGACCGGTGGGTGTTCCCGCACTCGGGCACCGATTGCCACGAGCATCTGTTC
>CAZREK010000115.1:0-7330 GCA_964598965.1 uncultured Bifidobacterium sp.
GGGTGGACGATGACACCGACCCGTACGAGATGGACGAAGAGGACAAGGCAGCCAAGGAAGCGGCGATTGCCGACGGCGCCACGGAGGAGGGTCACGACCTCGACTTCCGTCCCGACATCGTGGTGCGCGACGGCGACCTGGCCGCCTCCGGTGACGGCTGGACGATGACCGCAGTTCACACACCCGGCCACACCAGCAACCACACCTGCTACCTCCTCTCCGCCGACGGCGCATTGTTCTGCGGCGACCATGTGATGGGTTGGAGCACCACTGTCATCACCCCGCCCGACGGCGACATGCGCGACTACCTCTCCTCGTTGGAGAAGGTGAAGGCTCTGTCGCCCAGCGTCCTGTACCCCACCCATGGCGCGCCGATCACAGACGCCGTGCCCTTCATCGATGCCTTCATCGAGCATCGCCTCGAACGCGAACGCAACATCGTCGCCTGCGTCAACGAGGGCGTGCAGCTCATCCCCGACATCGTCCAACGGCTGTACGTCGGGGTGAACCCGAAGCTGTACAGAGCTGCAGCGCGCAGCGTGCTCGCGCACATGGTGAAGCTGGTTGATGACGGGGTCGTGCGCTACGAGGGCGCGCAGCCGGGCGTGAAGACGCCGTACTTCCCTGCCTGACGCTGCCGGGGCTAGATGTACTGATCGAGGATGCTGGCCTCGGTGATGCGGTGCAGTGTGTCCTTCACCGCGTGCGCAGTGACCAGTTCGACGCCAGGGACTGCCGCGATCTCCGGGGCCGTCGCGCGCAGCAGCTTGGCCAGGTCGCCGAAGTGGTCGGCGATGCGTCGGGCAGCGTCGTCGGCCAGGCGCGGTACCCGCGCCAGCACGCGCACACCGCGAGGCGTGGCCGGCGTGTCGGGGGCCAGCTTGGCGCCGTGCGCGATCGCGGGGTAGTCGGCCTGCACGCGTGACAGCTCGTCGTCCAGCGACTCGAACACCTCGTCCAGCTGCAGTCGCAGCAGGCGGGCGTCGACGCCCAGCTCGACGATCATCGTCTCGATCTCTGCCGCGATCTGGCGCACCATCTGGCCGCGGCCCAGCACGTTGGACACGTCGCGCACCGTGACGACGTCCTCGATCTCCAGCGTGGTCAGTTCGCTGAGCGCGTCGTCCAGCTTGTGCTGGTAGCGCTCGAGTGTCTGCAGCGCCTGGTCCGCCCGGTTCAGCAGCCGGCTGATGTCCTGCAGCTGGCGTCGGGTGCCGCCGGCGTAGAGGTTGATGACGCTCATCTCCTCGGACACGCTGACCACCGGCACGCCCAGCGAAGCAGCGACGCGTTCGGCGGTGCGATGGCGAGTGCCGGTCTCGGAGCTGGGCACCGTCGGGTCGGGCACCAGGTGCACATTGGCCTTGACGATGTGCTGCCCGCCGTTGGAGATGATGATCGCCCCGTCCATCTTCGCCAGCTCGCTGAGGCGCTGGGGGGTGAACTCGGTGTGCAGATCGAAGCCGCCGGCGCAGATGGCCAGGACCTCGGGGGTGTCGGCCAGCACCAGCAGCGCGCCCATCTTGGCGCGCACGATGCGATCGATACCGTCGCGCAACCCGGTGCCGGGGGCGACGCTGGCGAGTGCCGCGTGCAGCGTGTCGTTGGCGATTGGCGGCGCAGGCATGCGTGCAGTCTAGGTGGTGCCCCACGGAGCCAGCCGGGCGACTGCCAGCGCCTCCGCCACGGAGCCGACGCGCAGCAACTGCAGACCGCATTCGATGTGCGGAGAGTTGACCGGAACGACGGCATGGGTGAACCCCATGCGCGCCGCCTCGGCCAAGCGGCGATCGGCGTGGGCCACCTGGCGGACCTCGCCCGCCAGACCGACTTCCCCGAAGACGACCATCCCGGGCGGTAGCGGTCGGTCGGTGAGCGCGCTGACCAGCGCGAGGCACACGGCGAGATCGGCACCCGGTTCCGTGAGGCGCACGCCACCGACCGCGGACGCGAACACCTCGACCGTCGCGGTCGCGGTCCGCGCCCTGCGGTCGAGCACGGCCAACAGCAACGCCAGCCGGCCGCTGTCGATGCCCTGCGCGCTGCGTCGCGGTGGGGCCCCGGTGGCCGCGACCGGGTTGGTGAGCGCCTGAACCTCCACCAGCAGCGGCCGCTGACCTTCCAGCGTGGGGACGACTGCCGACCCGGCCACGCCGGTGCGCCGGTCGGTGAGGAACAGGCTGCTGGCGTCGGGCACGCCGGCCAGGCCGGCCCCCACCATCTCGAACACGCCCAACTCGTTGGTAGGGCCGAAGCGGTGCTTCGCCGCTCGCAGCAGGCGCAGCGAGTGGTGGCGATCGCCTTCGAAGGCCAGGACGGTGTCGACCACGTGCTCGAGCGCCCTGGGCCCGGCGAGGCCACCTTCCTTGGTGACGTGCCCCACCAACAAGATGGGTAACCCGCGTTGCTTGGCCTCGGCCACCAGTCGCTGCGCGCAACCACGCACTTGCACCACGCTGCCCGGCGCGGACGGCAGTGCCGGGTCGGCGATGGTCTGGATGCTGTCGACCACCACCAGCGTGGGTTGGACCTCTTCGATCGCGGCGAGAATGCGCGGCAGCGACGTTTCCGGCAGCAGCCACAGCTCGGGCCGCACCGCCCCCAACCGTTCCGCCCGCAGGCGGACCTGCTGAGCGCTCTCCTCCGCGCTGACGTACAGGGTGCGCGCCGGCCAACCGGCCAGCAGTTGCAGCAGCAGCGTGGACTTGCCGATGCCCGGCTCGCCACCCAGCAGAGTGACCGAGCCGGCCACCAAGCCACCACCGAGCACGCGATCGAGCTCGGCGATGCCGGTGGCGACGGGGGCCACACCGTCGGCCAGCACGTCGGCGATCGGTTGCGCAGGAGAGGATGGGCCTGTGGGCGCCGCGACCGTGCCGGGCCCGACCTCGTCGTCATCCTCGACGAGCGTGTTCCAGGCGGAACAGACGGTGCAGCGGCCGCCCCACTTGGGGGTGGCACTGCCACACTCGGTACAGCGGTAGACGGTTCGCGACTTGCCCATGGCGGGCAAGGTACGCAAGGGGTGTGACGCGGTTCGGCGGGTTCAGCGCCAGCGGTTGGCGGCGCGCGAGCGCATGGCGGCCCGCTGGCGGCGAGCGTTGACCACGAACAGGATGAACCCGCCGGCCAGCAGCACCCACACGGCCAGTGCACCGAACGCGATGGTGGAAAGCGTGCCCCAGCCGCTGTCGGGGGTGCCCTGCTTGACCACGAAGATGCTGGACAGGTCGACCGCCGTGCCGTCCATCGGCACCGTCCAGGTCAGCGCGTCGTTCTTGCCGTCGACGGGGGTACCGCTGCCGACGGAGGTGGCGTCGCCGGGCAGATCGGTGGTGAGCCGGAAGCTGATCACGTCGTTGGGCCCCAAGCCGGTGGCCGCGATCGCATCCGCGTAGGGCACGCCACCGACGGCAGCGAGCACGTCGGGATCGGCGAAGGCGCCCACGCCGCCGTCCACCCGCAGGCCACCGCTGAGCACCGTGGTGACTTCCTTCTCGGTGACCGAGCGGGTGATGGTGACGCTCTGCAGTGGGCCGGTGGAGCCGTTGAGGCTGCGCAGCAGTGCGGTCGCTTCCTCCACCGTCTTGAAGTCGTGCGTGAGCACCACTTGCAGGCCACCGGTGTCGGTGGCGGTCGGGCCGTCCAGCATCCAACCGGCTGCCGTCGCGTCCTCGAAGCGGAGGTCGGCGGCCAGGTTGGGTGCCTTCTGGACCAGTTCTGCGTCGGCGACCACGGTGAGCGTGATCGCCCCCGACCCGTCAGGCTTCATCGACACGTCGACAGTCGCGTCGACCTTGCACGCCGTCAACGTGAGCGCGGCGGCAACAAGCAACAGGGTGCGACGCATCACACCATTCTGCCAGCCGGGTGGGGCTGCGAGCCGATTACTCGAACTTGGGGTACGTGTCGGTGAGCAGGTACAGGTAGGCGCTCAGCCGTGCGCCGAAGCGCTCGACCTTCACCAGGAAGTCGAACATGCCACGCGGCTGGTTGCCCGTGAACAGGATCGCGAACCAGGTGCCGAGTGCCACGAAGAACGCCCCGATGCCGACGAAGATCAGGATGAACAGCGCCGGGATCGCATAGATGATGCGCAGGGCGACGCTGAGGCGGTCCACGGAATCGTCCCACTCCAGGCCGAACTCCACCGGCTCGTCCTTCTTCTCGAAGCCGAAGTTGGGGTAGGTGTCGTACAGCATCATCGCGTAGGCGTTGGCGCGGACTTCCCAGCTGAGGCAGTTGCGGCCGAGGTCCCACAGGCCACGGTTGCGCTTGCCGGTGAACAGGACGATGAACCACTGCACCAACGCCAGCACCTGAGCCAGACGGCTGAGGACGTTGACGATGATGAGGTGAGGGATCGCCCAGATGAGGCGGAACGCGTTGGTGAGACGGTTTCGCGGGGTGGTGTAGGTGATGTCGAATGACACGGCGCTCATGCGCCGGACGTTACTCCGTCGTGGCGGCGGGTTCGACCAGTGCTGCTGGCTTGAAACCCTCGATGGAGCTGAACGCCAACCGCTTCTCGCCCGGACGATCGGGGTCGTCCTCGGTGTCGACGACGATGATCTCGCCCGCGTGGAACTCCTTGTACAGGATCTTCTCGCTGAGCACGTCCTCGATGAGGCGCTGAATCGCGCGGCGCAGCGGGCGAGCGCCGAGCTGCGGGTCGTAGCCCTTCTCCGCCAGGTGCTCCTTGGCAGCCGGGGTGAGCTCGATGCCCAGACCCTGGCCCTCCAGCTGCACCGTGAGGCGCTTGGTCATCAGGTCGACCATCTGCATGACCTCGTCGCGGGCCAGCTCGTGGAAGACGATGATCTCGTCGACACGGTTGAGGAACTCGGGGCGGAAGTGGCCCTTCAGCGCATCGGTGACCTTGTCCTTCATGCGCTGGTAGCTCATCGCCGTGTCGCCCTTGGTGAAGCCGACGTTGGCCTTGCGCAGGTCGCTGGAACCGAGGTTGCTGGTCATGATCAGCACCGTGTTGCGGAAGTCCACCGTGCGGCCCTGGCTGTCGGTGAGGCGACCCTCTTCCAGAATCTGCAGCAACGTGTTGAACACGTCGGGGTGCGCCTTCTCGATCTCGTCGAACAGCACCACGCTGAACGGCTTGCGGCGCACGGCCTCGGTGAGCTGGCCGCCCTCTTCGTAACCGACGTAGCCGGGGGGCGAACCGACCAGACGGCTGACCGTGTGCTTCTCCATGTACTCGGACATGTCGAGCGAGATCAGCGACTGCTCGTCACCGAACAGGAACTCGGCCAGCGTCTTGGCGAGCTCGGTCTTGCCCACGCCGGTGGGGCCCAGGAAGATGAACGAGCCGCTGGGGCGCTTGGGGTCCTTCAGGCCGGCGCGAGTGCGGCGCACGGACTGGCTGACGGCCTTGATCGCGTCTTCCTGGCCGATGATCCGCTTGTGCAGCTCGGCTTCCATGTTGAGCAGCTTCTGCGTCTCTTCCTCGGTGAGCTTGTACACCGGGATGCCGGTCCAGATGCTGAGCACCTCGGCGATGGCTTCCTCGTCGACCTCGTCGAACAGGTCGACACCGGCCGCCTTGATCTCGGTCTCCTTGGCGGCCTTCTCCTCCAGCAGGTTCTTCTCCTGGTCGCGCAGGCGCCCGGCCTCTTCGAAGCGCTGCTCCTCGACGGCGCGCTTCTTGGCCTCCTGCACTTCGACCAGCTTGACCTCCAGCTCCTTGAGGTCCGGGGGCGTGCCCATGCGCTTGATGCGCAGGCGGCTGCCGGCCTCGTCGATGAGGTCGATCGCCTTGTCGGGGAGGTGACGGTCGGAGATGTAGCGGTCGGCGAGGTTGGCCGCAGCGACGATGGCCTGGTCGGTGATGGTGACCCGGTGGTGCGCCTCGTACTTCTCGCGCACGCCCTTCAGGATCTCGATGGTGTGGGCGAGCGTGGGCTCGTCGACCTTCACCGGCTGGAAGCGACGCTCGAGCGCGGCGTCCTTCTCCAGGTGCTTGCGGTACTCGTCGAGCGTGGTGGCGCCGATGGTCTGCAGCTCGCCGCGGGCGAGCATCGGCTTGAGGATGCTGGCTGCGTCGATCGCGCCTTCGGCCGCGCCGGCACCGACGAGAGTGTGGATCTCGTCGATGAACAGGATGATGTCGCCGCGAGTGCGGATCTCCTTCAGCACCTTCTTCAGGCGCTCTTCGAAGTCGCCGCGGTAGCGGCTGCCGGCCACGAGGGCGCCGAGGTCGAGGGTGTACAACTGCTTGTTGCGCAGCGTGTCGGGCACGTCGTTGTTGGTGATCTTCTGTGCCAGACCCTCGACGATGGCGGTCTTGCCGACGCCGGGCTCGCCGATGAGCACCGGGTTGTTCTTGGTGCGACGGCTGAGGATCTGCATCACACGCTCGAGCTCGCGCGAGCGACCGATGACCGGGTCGAGCTTCTTCTCACGAGCCAGCTGCGTGAGGTTGCGGCCGAACTGGTCGAGCACCTGGCTGTTGCCCTTGTCGCCCTGCTCCTCCTTCTGCGCGCCGCCGGCGGCAGCGCTGCCGGACGCTGCAGGCTCGCTCTTGCCCTGGCCACCCTGGTAGCCGGACAGCAGCTGGATGACCTGCTGGCGGACGCGGCTGAGGTCCGCCCCCAGCTTCACCAACACCTGCGCGGCGACACCTTCGCCCTCGCGGATGAGACCGAGCAGGATGTGCTCGGTGCCGATGTAGTTGTGCCCCAACTGCAGCGCCTCGCGCAGCGAGAGCTCGAGCACCTTCTTGGCCCGCGGGGTGAAAGGAATGTGGCCGGAGGGCGACGAGCCACCCTGGCCGATGATCTCTTCCACCTGGCTGCGCACGGCTTCCAGCGAGATGCCAAGGGCTTCCATCGCCTTGGCCGCCACGCCTTCGCCCTCGTGGATGAGGCCGAGCAGGATGTGCTCGGTGCCGATGTAGCTGTGGTTCAGCAGGCGAGCTTCTTCCTGCGCAAGGACGACCACCCGACGAGCACGATCGGTGAAGCGTTCGAACATGGCGGAAGTGTATCGGTCTGTTTCAGTCGCGTCGCGTCGTTGGGTAGCGGGGTATTGGTGGCGTAGCCTTGCCGTGTGTCGTCCGCGCCCATGTTCGCGTTGCCATCGCATTCGGCCGATCTGGCGCGCATCGAAGCGGCGCTGAAAGAGTCCGTGCGCACCGCGGATCCGTACCTCAACGAGATCGCGTCACACCTCATCGTGGCCGGTGGCAAGCGCCTGCGCCCGGTGCTGACGGTCGTCGCCGCGCAGATCGCCGGTGCGGCCGACGCCGATCTGCACGAGCGTTCGGTGCAGGGCGGCATCGCCGGTGGTGCGCGGCTCGATACGCAAGACGTCCCAC
>CAZREK010000116.1:0-7318 GCA_964598965.1 uncultured Bifidobacterium sp.
CGGCGGGTGTCGTGTCGGCGGTGGCGGTCGGGCCGGAAGCAACGACCTCGGTGGTGACGGTGACCGGCGAAGTGTCGACGGTGACCTTCTCCGTCTGCAGGCGCTGATCGAGCTGGCTCTTGCCGTAGACCAAGCCGATCGCACCGGCGAGACACGCCACCGCGATGAACAGATTCACGCCGAGGATCAGCCGTTGGGCGCCCGTGTGGCGCTTGCGGCCACGGGCCTTGCCTGCAGGTTCGTGGACGATCTGCTCGGTGGGATCGTTCAGCACTTGATGTCCTTCGAGGGAACGATGTCACCGACGATGAAGTCGTCGGGGCCGACGACGACCGCCGTGGTGGTGGTGGCCCCGGGCCCGACGGTGGGGATGGTGGCTCCACCCGAGCCAGCGGCCGAGGTGGGCGTGGTGGTGGCACCCGCAGCAGCATCCGGAGTGGGTGCCGTGGCGAGCGGTGCGATGCCCTGGAACACGGCGAGGATCGCCGTCATCCGGTCGTTCTGCTTCTGCAGCAGGACGGAGCTGCCACTGACGATCTTGCCGTAGGCGTCGATCTGGTACTGGCGAATGCTGTCCGGTGGCACGTCGTGCATGACACCCGCAAAGGTCAGCATGTCGTCGATGGTGAACCCCTGCTCGGTGACGATGTTCGTCTGCAACTCGGTGAGCAGAGCGCGGGCCACGGACGGGTTCAGCAGGCCTTTGTCGAGCGCGCGCTGCAGGACGCGGCGCAAGAAGTCCTGCTGGCGGGAGATGCGACCGAGATCGGAGGCGCGGTCCTGCGTCTTGGTGCCATCCGCTGCAACTGCGGTCAGGTGACGGGAGCGGACGTAGGCCAGCGCTTCGTCGCCGGAGAACAGGTGGCAACCGGCCGGAACGTCGAGACCGACGTGAGGGTCGACGACCTGAGTGTCGAACGGCACGGAGACACCACCGACCGCGTCGACGATCTTCTTGAACGCACAGAAGTCGACCTGCAAGTAGTGGTCGACCGTGATGCCGAAGTTCTCGTACAGCGTCTGCGCGAGCAGCGAGTAGTCGTCCTTCACATACGCCGTGTTGATGCGGTTGTTGCTCTTGCCGGGAATCTTCACCCACAGGTCGCGGGGGAACGACAGAACGGCCGCAGCGCGTGTGGCCGGGTCGATGCGCACGATCATGATCGTGTCGCTACGGCTGCCGGCGTTCTCGCGGCCGACGGCGGCGCCGGCCCACGGCGACCCCTCGTCGAAGCAGGCGTTGTTGTCCGAGCCGGTGATCAGGAAGTTCTGCGCCAGCGGGTCGGCCACCGGGAAGGTCTCCTCGGGGACCGTGGCGACGGTCTCACCCGGGATGACCGTCGTGGTGGGCAGCAGCGTTGTCTGCACGACCACCTTCTCCGTCTGGAGGCGGTTGTCGAGTTCGCTCTTGCCGTAGACGAGAGCAGTGGCACCGGCGATGCAGCCGATGACGACGAGGATGTTCAGCGCCAGAACGGCGCGTTGCGCAGAGGTGTGACGAGGCCGCTGTGCGAGTGTTGGCCGCACTTTGGGCTCGGAGGGGGTGTACTCCATGGCCCCGACAGGCTAGCGGTCGGTGCTGCGCCGTTGGCTTCAGGCCGTCAGGGGACGACGACGACGATCGAGCCGACCTTCAAGTAGTTCCACATGAACTTGGCGTCGGCGGTGCTTTCGCGAACGCACCCGTCGGAGAGCGGCTGACCCAGCTGATCGACCGTCTGCAGCCAGGGCCGGTTCTTCTTGCTGGTGTCGCGGGGAATTTCGTGGAAGCCGACGTTGCCGCCCGCCGGACCCTTGGCGAAGCGGATCATGTAGCGCATGCAGACCTTGCGGTGGTCGGCGCTGCACGCCCAGGCGGACTTGGAACGGACCTTGTAGGTGCCGAGGTTGGGCACGCCGAGGCGGCCGGACACGGCGAACGTGCGCACCACGGTGTTGTTCTTCGAGTACACCCACACCCGTTGGCGGCTGATGGAGTACACGGCGCGGCGACCGTTGCCCGAGTTCACCGGCGGCACGCTGGGCGGCAGCGTGGTGGTGGTCGTCGCCTCGGTACTGGTGGTCTGGTCGACCGTGCTGGTGGTGCCGTCGGCCCAGGTGGTGGGCACCGTCAGCGAGGCGCTGACCGTGAGGGCGGCGACGCAAGTGGCGACGAGACGGCGCATGAGGCGAGGCTACCACTGGCCCCCGGCAGGCTCAATCGGCCGGGGCGAGCACCACCGTGCACTCGATCGTTTCGCCGGTTTCCACGGTCAACGAAGCGATCGTGCCGGCATCGCACAGGTCGACACGACCTGCCTCGATCGCTGCATGGGCGGCTGCGGGAGCCCGGACGCCCACCGATTCCACTGCCGCCTTCTGGCTGGCCTTGGCCTCGGTCTTGGCACGACGCACCAGCGCCAGCACCTCGCCCACCGGGCCGAGGATGGCGGCGTCCCCGCCGCGATCGCCGGTGGTGGGCCAGGCCTGAGCGTGCACCGAACCGGTCTGCCACCACGACCAGACCTCTTCGGCGACGAAGGGGATGAACGGGGCGAACAAACGGTGGATCACCGACAGGGCTTCCCGCAGGGCCGCCTGAGCGGATGCTGCAGGTGCTTCGCCGTGCATCGCGTACGCGCGGCCCTTCACCAGCTCGACATGGTCGTCGCAGAACCACCAGAAGAACTGCTCGGTGACTTCCAGCGCGCGGGCGTAGTCGAAGGCCTGGAAGGCGGTGGTGGCGTCGGCGACGGTCGCATCGAGGCGGGCGAGCATCGCCAGGTCGATCGGGTCGGTGGGTGCGGTGCCAGCGGCCGGCTCGCCCAACCCGAGCACGAACTTGCTGGCATTGAGCAGCTTGGTGGCCAGCTTGCGGCCGATCTTCATCTGGCCTTCGTCGAAGGCGGTGTCCACACCCGGGCGACCGCTGGCGGCCCAGTAGCGCACCGCATCCGTGCCGTACTGCTCGAGCAGGTGCAGCGGGGTGACGGTGTTGCCCTTGCTCTTCGACATCTTCTTGCGGTCCGGGTCGAGGATCCAGCCCGACAACGCCGCGTGGCGCCACGGGGCGTGACCATGCTCGTGATGGCTGCGCACCATGGTGCTGAACAGCCACGTGCGGATGATGTCGTGCCCCTGCGGCCGCATGTCCATCGGGAAGACGTGGTCGAACAGCTCGCTCGTCTCCCACTCGCCGGCGATGTGCGGGGTGAGCGAGCTGGTTGCCCACGTGTCCATCACGTCGGGTTCGCCGATGAAGCCACCGGGAACGCCACGCTGGTCGGGGGTGAACCCTTCGGGGCAGTCGGTGCTGGGGTCGATCGGCAGCCGGGCCTCGGAGGGCACCAACACCTCGTCGTACAGCGGGTTGCCGTCGGCATCGAGGCGGTACCACAGGGGCACCGGCACGCCGAAGAAGCGCTGACGGCTGATCAACCAGTCGCCGTTGAGGCCACCCACCCAGTTGTCGTAGCGGTGCTGCATGTACGACGGGTGCCACTGCAGGTCGTTGCCACGTGCGACGAGGTCGGCGCGCAGCTGTGTGTCGCGGCCGCCATTGCGGATGTACCACTGGCGGGTGGCGACGATCTCCAACGGACGAGTGCCGCGCTCGTAGAACTTCACCGGGTGATTGATCGGGCGAGGTTCGCCCAGCATCTCGCCGGTGGCGGTGAGCTGCTCGACGACCTTGCGCTGCGCCTGCTTGGGCGCGAGGCCGGCGATCTCGGCGTAGGCGGCCTCGCCGGCGGGGTTGGTGATCCAGGCCGGGCACTCCGCAGCGAAGCGACCGTCGAAGCCGATCAGCGCACGCGACGGCAGGTTGAGCTCGCGCCACCAAGTGACGTCGGTGACGTCGCCGAAGGTGCAGATCATCGCGATGCCGGTGCCCTTCTCCGGGTCGGCGAGGTGGTGGGCCACCACCGGCACCTCCACGTCGTACAGCGGGGTGCGCATCGTGCTGCCGAACAGCGGCTGGTAGCGGGCGTCGTCGGGGTGCGCCACCATCGCCACGCAGCTGGCCAGCAGTTCGGGGCGAGTGGTGTCGATCAGCAGGTCGCCCTTGCCGTCGGTGCGGTGGAACGCCAGCTTGTGGTAGGCGCCGGGGATCTCGCGATCCTCCATCTCTGCCTGGGCGACAGCGGTGCGCTCGTCGATGTCCCACAACGTGGGGGCGTCCTGCTGGTAGGCCTCGCCGCGAGCCAAGTTGCGCAGGAAGGCGCGCTGGCTGACGCGGCGGGCGTTGTCGCCGATGGTGGTGTACAGCAGGGACCAGTCCACCGACAGGCCGAGACGGCGGAACAGGTGCTCGAACGCGGCCTCGTCGAGGTGGGTGATCTGGCGGCACAGCTCCACGAAGTTCGGTCGGCTGACCGGCACGGCGCGGTGGTCCTTGGGCACGTCGCCGTGGAAGGGTGCGCTGAAGCCGGGGTCGTGCGGCAGGGACGGGTCGCAGCGCACGCCGGTGAAGTTCTGCACGCGGCGCTCGGTAGCCAGGCCGTTGTCGTCCCACCCCATCGGGTAGAAGACGGCCTTGCCGGTCATCCGCTGGAAGCGGGCGATCGTGTCGGTGTGCGTGTAGCTGAAGACGTGGCCGATGTGCAGCGAGCCGCTGACGGTGGGCGGCGGGGTGTCGATCGCGAAGACGCCCTCACGAGGTACCGAACGATCGAAGCGGTACGTGCCGTCGGCTTCCCACTGCTGGGACCAACGGTCTTCGATACCGTCGAGCGACGGCTTCTCCGGGATGTTCGTATCGGCACTCATGGCCTGCCCAGGCTACCGAACCGCCGCATGGCCGCCCCGAGCCGATTCAGGACGCGAGCGCGGCCACTCCGCCGTCGAGCACGCGGGCAAGTTCGCTGCGGGTGCGCACTCCGAGCTTGTCATACACCTTGGCGAGGTGGTTCTCCGCCGTGCGCCGGGAGATGAACAGGCGCTCGCCGATCTCCTTGCTGGCCAAACCCTGCGCGGCCAGCAGGGCGATCTCGCGTTCGCGACGGGTGAGCGCCACCGGGCCGGCATCGACCAGGGGAACGTGCGTGACCACGGCTTCGCACAGGGCACGCAGCTCGGCGGCGCGTGTCAGCCAGCGAGCGGCGGCCCGCTGGTCGCCTTCGCGCCGAGACTCATCGCTGGCCTGCGCGGCCGCCTCGCTGGCGAACAGGTTCATGCCTGCCGCAGCGAACGCTTCGGCGGCGGCTGCGAGTGCCTCGCCGGACCCGTCGACCAGCGCCTGCGCATGAGCTACGAACATGCGCGTGAGGCCGCCTTGCACCGTCGTCGCCAGTTCGCTCAGCCGGGCAACGACCTCCTCCGGTCGATCCAGCCGGCACATCTCGTAGCAGCACACAACCTCGGCGATGACGTGGCCCGATTCCGCCGCAGCCGCTGCGTGGTCGCGCAACACCTGCCGAGCGGCTTCCGGGTGACCGGTCGCGAAGAGGCGCCGGGCACTGCCGATCTCCCCGTAGACGTCCAGCAGCCGGGCAGGGTGGCGGTCGGCCCGGTAGGCGAGTTCGATCCGGCCGGCAAGGTCGGTGTCGCCGGCCGTCGCCGCGGCGATCAGTTCGTCCGTGTGCATCCAGCGCGGGGTCATCCCGCGAGTGTGCTGATACGGGATTGCCGCCGCCTGACCGAGCACGCCGAGCGCAGTGTCGGGGCGACCCGCGTACACCTCCACCGTGGACAACGTCATCAACGCGAGGAGCCGTTGGTGGTCCTCGGCCGATTCGTGTACGGCCTGCTCCGCCTCTCTCCGTGCGGCGGCGAGGTCGCCGTCGAGGAAGTGCGCATACGCGGTGAGGCTGCGCAAGACGCGTTCGCAGGCGCGGGCGATGTCGGTGGACAGCGCGGCGTAGCGCTGGATCGTGTCGTGGGCCAGAGTCAGGCAGTCCAGCGGGCGCCCGAGTGCGGCCAGCGAGTGTCCGGCAGCGAGCGCGGCGCGAGCGAGGATCCAGTCGGGGTCGTGGTCCAGCAGGCTGTGCGACAACTCGAGACCTGCCCGCGGGTCACCGGCCAGCGTGGTCATCAGCGACCATGCCGCGTGAAGGTCGTCGTAGTCCGCAGGTTCCGCGTTGGCCTCGGCGAGTTCGGCCTGAGTGCGGCGCACGATCTCGGCTGCGGCGGCGTGGTCGGCCGCCACCCAGAACGCCATCTGCGTCTGTACCACTCGCACGGTCGTGCGTTCGCGGCTGGTGCGGGCGAGGCCGTACCACTCGTCGATCATCGCTGCGACCCCGTCTTCGTCGCCCAGGCTGGCGAGCGCATTGGCGAGGAGGGCGCCGGCCACGAACCCTGGCGCCTGCTCGAACGCCTTGCGCGCGATGCGTTCGGCGAGCACGAAGTCTCCGGTGTTAAGCGACAGGCTGGCGCCGCGGAGCAGGCTGCGAGGTTCGATGTCCACCCCGCCGTCGACCGCCAAGCGGGCCAGCTTGACGACGTCGGCGCGGCGACGGGCGCCGGTGGCGAGCAGGTCGCGGGCCAGTGCGGCGAGCACGGCGCGACGCTGCAGCGTGGGCGTCCCGGCGCGCAGCACCTCGCCGTACAGCGGGTGGGCGAGCCGCACCGTGACTCGCCGGTTCTCCTCGTGGGAAGTGATCAGCTCGGCCAGCTCCAGCTGCGCGAGGTCGTCGGTGGTGGCGACGCTGGCCAGCTCGCCGGTGCCGCACGGTTCGGCGAACGCGAGGTGGACGAGTGCTTGGTGCAGGCCGGGTGCCAGATGCGCGAGGCGGCTCTTCACGGCGTCGATCAGCCGCGGAGAGCGCAGTGGCAGATCCTGCAGGTCGGCTCCGTTCGGTCCGTCGACCACCAGGCCAGCTTCCAGGGCGCTGAAGAGCACCTCGCGGATGAACAGCGCGTTGCCATGGGTGACGTCCCACAAGCGCGTGTGGGCTGCGTCGCTGAGCGGGTTGCCCAGCATCGCTTCGGCCGCTGCCCGCGCCCCGCCGCGATCCAGCGGACCGATCTCGAAGCGGCGCAGTTCACCGCGTTGCCACAGGTCGACGATCTCGCCTGGAGCGATGCGACCGAGGCGCAGAGTGGCCAGCAACGCAGCTTCCTTGGAGGCGACCATCTGGTGCACGAGCACGGCCGACGCGTCGTCCAGGCGATCGATGTCGTCGACGAGCAACAGCAGGCGCCGACCCTCCGCTCGTTCCAGCAGGCCGTCGCGGATCTCGGTGAACAGCGGGGTGAGGAACTGCTCGGTGCCGCCGACGTGGGGGAGGAACACGCCGAGTGGCAACTCGCTGGAACCGACCGTGGGGCGCAGGCGGACGATCTCCAGGCCCAACAGTTGCGCCTGGTCGGCAACCGCTTCGGCAAGGCGGATCTTGCC
>CAZREK010000117.1:0-6034 GCA_964598965.1 uncultured Bifidobacterium sp.
GACGCAGCCAACGCCAACCCTAACACACGCTGCTGCAACTGCGGCAACACCCTCAACCAGTGCGGACCAAACAACGACGGACACAACGCCAACGGCACACCCTGCACCTGGGACGCCGGCCACCCCGACGGACGCTGGCCCGGCAACCAGTTACGCCCCGAATGCTCACACTGCAACCGCAGCCGAGGCGCAACCGCAGGCAACCGCACCCGCACCACCGGCTACACATGGCCATAGGGGGGGCGGGTCCAAACCGCAAAACCACGACACGCATAGCAAGACCCCGGTTTCGTTGGCTCTCTCCCCGCCCTTTTCCTAACTTCCGATTCGGTTATAGGGTTGGTCCCCGTGGAGGTGGGCGCCATGGCTGTTCACCTGCAATCTGTGAAGGCGGCCGGCGCCCCGAAGGTGCCGAGGCCGAAGTCGGCGCATACGGTGACGACCGCGGCGAAGGACGGTGACCGGCTGGACTTGATGATCGCGATGCGTGATCGTGTGGCGAAGGCGGTCGAGGACGCCGAGACGCCCGCCCGTGACCTTGCGGCGCTGACTCGCCGACTGCTCGAGATCGCCAAGGAGATCGACGTGCTGCAAGCGGCAGCGAAGAAGGCGGCAGAGGACCGCCAGCACGCGAGCGATGAGCGCTTCGACGCGTCGGCTGTCTGAGGTCGCTCGCAGGATTGTCATCCCTTCGGGCATCGAGATGTCGGGTTGGCCGGCGGTCGAGGCGAAGGCTCGTGAGTTCGGTGACGAGTTCGATGAGTGGCAGCGTGGCCTTGGTCGGCTGGTGTTGGGCAAGCGCTCTGATGGGGTGTATGCGGCGACGGTCGGTGGTGTGACGTTGTCGATTCCTCGCCAGGTGGCCAAGACGTTCCTGGTGGGGCGTCTGGTGTTCATCCTGTGTGTGCTATTCCCAGGGCTGAAGGTCATCTGGACTGCGCATCGCACCCGCACGTGTACGAACACGTTCAAGTCGCTGCAGGCGTACGCCAAACGTCCCGCTGTGGCTCCGCATGTGCTGGACATCCGGCGGGCGAACGGCGAGCAGGAGATCCAGTTCAACAACGGGTCGGTCATCATGTTCGGGGCCCGAGAACAGGGGTTTGGTCGAGGGTTCGACGAGGTCGACATCGAGGTGTTCGACGAGGCGCAGATCCTCACGCTGAAGGCGCTTGAGGACATGGTCGCGGCGACGAACCAGTCGCGGCATCCGCATGGGGCGCTGTTGTTTTTCATGGGTACGCCGCCTCGCCCGGTGGATAACGGGGCGATGTTCACTGAGCGTCGCAAAGAGGCGTTGGCGCACTGTCCGGACGGTTGGAAGTTCGGTGACGTGGTCGTCGGTGGCGAACAGCTGTACGTGGAGTGTTCGGCCGATCAGGACGCCGACCCTGACGATCAGAAGCAGTGGCGGCTGGCCAACCCGTCATTTCCGCATCGCACGCCGCTGATGTCGATGCTGCGCCTGCGGGCGAACCTGCCGGATGTTGGCGCGTGGATGCGTGAGGCGCTCGGCGTGTGGGATGCCGACGACACGCAGGATGGGCCGATCAGCCACGCCCGTTGGGGTGAGCTGGTTGATGGTGAGTCGATGGCGACGGATGACACGTTGCGTCTCGGCATGGACGCCCCGCTTGATCGGCGGTCGGCGTGTTTCTCGGTGTTCGGCCGGCGGTCGGATCGGTTGCGTCATGTGGCGATCCGGTACTGGCTGGCTCAGCATCAGCTCGGGCAGCTGGTGGAGATCGCCGTGGCTTTGTCGAGGGGGCACGGTGTGGCGGTGCATGTTCCGCCGAAGTCGCCTGCGTTGGCGTGGCGTGACGACCTGGTCGCTGCCGGTGTCGAGGTGGTCGAGGTGAAGCCTGCGGCGTTCCACGAGGCGCAGCAGATGATTGAGCAGGCGGTTGCTGACGGGTTGTTGCGGCATCGTGGGCAGCCGGAGATGAATGCTGCGGTAAAGGGTTTGGCGGCTCGTGTGGCTGGTGATACGGCACCGTGGTCGCGTAGGTCGTCGGTGGCGAACGTCGCACCGCTTTTCGCCGCAGCTGCTGCGGCTGCCATGAGTGAAGCGGCGGATGCCAAGAGGGCAGATCCGTTCTTCTTCGTCTAGGAGGCGTCATGTTGAAGCAACTGCTCGCCTTCGTGCTGCAGGGGGTCGGGTCGGTGGCGGCTGTCGTCGCTGGCTTCGTGGCGCATCCGATCGCCGGGTGGTGTGTACTGGCCATAGCGTGCACCGCTCATGGTGTTGCGCTCGAGCGTGAGGTTGTTCATGTGTCCACCGTGGCGGTCAAGTCTGAGCAGCTTGGTGATGTCTGATGCTGGGCTCTTTCGCCCGTAAGAACATCTCGCTGTCGTCGGTGGGTGCGACCTTCCAGCAGCCCGCTCACTGGTCCGTCCCGCTGGGGTCGCTGTCGCCGTGGGGTCAGTCGGTTGGTCGCAAGGAGTCGATCTCGGCCGACTTTGAATCGATCGTGGAGAAGGCGTACAAGGAGAACGGGATCGTGTTCGCCTGCGTGTTGGCGCGGGCAATGCCATTCTCCGAGGCTCGGTTCCAGTTCCAAGAACTCCATGACGGCCGGCCGGGTCGTCTGTTCGATCATCCGTCACTGCGGATTCTTGACGTTCCGTGGCCGAACGCTACGACAGGCGAACTGCTGTGGCGCATGGAGCAGGACGGCAGCTTGGCCGGGAACTGCTTTCTGACACGGGTCGGTTCCGACCGCATCCGTCGGCTGCGTCCGGACTGGATGACGATCATCACCGGTATTGCCGGCGACCCGGACGGGTCCGCCTGGGACATGCAGGCCGAAGTGCTCGGCTACATCTACCAGCCGCGCAACATTGGCCGCACGGTCCCCCCGGTGCTACTCAGCCCCGAACGGGTGGCGCACTTCTCGCCGATCCCCGACCCGGCAGCCCAGTGGCGTGGCATGTCCTGGCTTCAGCCGGTGCTGTCGGAGGTCGAAGCTGACTCGGCGGCAACCGAGCACAAGGGCAAGTACTTCCAGAACGGCGCCACCGGCGGCATCGCGGTCACCTACGACGCTTCCGTCGGACCGGAGACGGTGCGCCAGTTCAAGGCGCTGTTCGACGAGGCGCACTCCGGTACGACCAACGCGTACAAGACGTACCACTTCGGTGGCGGCGCTGACGCCAAGACGATCGGCGCCGACCTGAAGCAACTCGATTTCAAGGCCACCCAGGGTGCGGGCGAAACCCGCATCGCCGCGGCCGCCGGAGTCGGAGCGATTATGGCCCGCTTCTCGGAAGGGATGCAGGGTTCATCGCTGAACGAGGGCAACTACGACGCAGCGAAACGCCAGTTCGCCGACATGACGCTTCGGCCGCTGTGGCGCACCGCCTCGGCGACACTCACCAAGTTCGCCCCACCACCACGCCCGGATTCGAGGCTGTGGTTCGACGTGCGCGACATCGAGTTCCTGAAGGACGGACGCAAGGACCAGAATGAGATCCTGGCGTCGCAGGCATCGACGATCCGCTCGCTGGTCGATGCCGGCTACGAGCCGGACGCGGTGATCGACGCAGTCGAGGCGGGTGACCTGTCACGGCTCACCGGGAAGCACTCTGGTCTCTACAGCGTGCAGTTGCAGGCCCCAGGGTCGCGTAATGCGCCGAAGAAGCTGCCGGGCCAGCAGGAACTCGAAGTCTGACCGGCAACCCCCAAGGAGGACGCCAAATGCAGAAGAAGGCAGTTACGCGCGTGCGCGTCAAGGATGCCGACCAGGGAATCGTCGAAGCGGTGTTCGCTTCACACCTGATCACCGAATCGGAACTGAAGACCGCTCCGGCCGACGTGATCGACAAGGACGGCGACGTCACCCTGAGGGGGGCGTTCACCACCGGCCAAGCCGTCGTGATCTCCGCCTACGGACACAAGTCTTGGGAGGGCAAGCTGCCGGTCGGGAAGGGTGTCATCCGAGAGGAGGGCGACCTGGCGATCTGCGAGATGCAGTTCTTCATGAACACGACCCACGGTCGCGACACCTTCACCACGGTGAAGGAACTCGGAGTGGATGACCTGCAAGAGTGGTCGTACTCGCTCGACAACGTGAAATCGTCCCGAGCGACCGTGGCCGGTCGCAGCGTCCGCGTACTGGAGCAGGTGGCCCTCGTGAAGGAGGTGTCGCCGGTGCTGATGGGCGCCGGGGTGGACACCCGCAACCTGGCCACCAAGGCGGCCCGCAAACAGCTCGACTCGACGCTGCGCAGACTGTTGCGCACAGCCGGGCAGGAGAGGTTCTCGCTCACCGCCGACTGGGTGTACGTCGAAGCGTACGACGTCGATGAGGAGTACGTCGTGTTCTGCCTGTGGAACTACGACACGGGCGTGGAGCGACTCGTCCGGGTCGATTTCACTCGCACCGACACCACGGTCACCCTCGGTGACAGCGAGGTCGAAGTGATCGAATCCGAGGTGTACCTGCCGAAGTCGGCAGATCGCCTCCCGTTCTCGGAGCACGCCGCCGCCGTCTTGGCCGCGGTGGACGAGCTCCACACAAGGGCATCGGAAGTCGTGGCTCTCCGTGCCGTCAAGGGCAAGCAGATCAGTACCGCTTCCGCCGAAGTGTTGGCCCGCCTCGCGGACCGCACCGACAGCGTAAAGGTGTTACTCGCTCCGCCCACCACAGCACAACCCACCGAAGCCGACGACCGTCTGCAGGCTGAGTTCCTGAAGTTCGTCGCCTTCACCACACAAGGAGTCTGAACACATGGAAACCATCGAGTTCCCCGAACTGCAGGAAGTCGTCGGCAAGATCTCCGAGCGCCAGCTGAAGCTCAAGACGATCTTCGACGAGGCCGGCCCCGAGCGGGACATGGCCAAGGTCAAGTCGATCGACGGTGACAGCGCCACCAAGGTCGCTGAGATCGCCCGCCTCAACGCCGAACTGGCCGATCTGGGTGCCGAGCGCGACAGGCTCAAGGCCCTGCGCCAGGGTGTCGTCAACGCCCGCCTGTACGGCATCGAGGACGGCGGCGCGGACATCGAGAACGGCCGGCCGGCCCGCAAGTCGTTCGGCCAGCTGGTTGCCGAGTCCCCGGTCCGCACCGGTGGCATCGGCACCAAGGCCGAGATCGACAGCGATGCTCGCCAGCTGAAGACGCTGATGACCCGCTCCGCCGGCTGGGCGCCCGAGTCGCTGCGCGATCCGGGCTACGTGCCGTACGCCTCGGCCCCGCTGATGGTCGCCGACCTCATCCCGATGCTTCCCACGAAGCAGGCAGCGGTGAAGTACATGGAGCAGACCACCCGCACCAACAACGCCGCAGAGCGCGCCGAGGGTGGCGCGTACGGTGAGGCCGAGTTCGCTCTCACCGAGCGCAGCGTCACCGTGGAGACCGTCGGCGTGTGGCTCCCGGTCACCGACGAGCAGCTCGAGGACGAGGAAGAGGCCGCCGCGATGATCGACATGGACCTGCCGTTCATGCTGCGTCAGCGCATCGACCGGCAGGCCCTGGTCGGTGACGGCGCCACCCCGAACGTGCTCGGCGTCAACAACAAGCCGGGCATCCAGACCCAGGCCAAGGGCGGCGACGTCGTGATGGACGCCGTTTACAAGGCATCCACCAAGGTCCGCGTGACCGGCCGCGCGTTGCCCGACGCTGCGGTGTTCCACCCGAACGACTGGGAGAGCATCCGTCTCACCCGCACCGCCGATGGCATCTACATCCTGGGCAACCCGCAGGATCCGGGCCCGGACCGCATCTGGGGCCTCCGCGTCGTGCAGTCGGACAACCAGACGGAGAACACGGCCGTGGTCGGCGACTTCGCCAACTTCAGCCGCTTCCGCCTCCGCCGCGACGTGCTCGTGGAGCGCACCAACAGCCACGACACGTATTTCACGTCGGGCAAGCAGGCCATCCGCGCCGGCATCCGCTGTGCCTTCGTGTGGAGCCGCGCCGCGGCGTTCTGCACCGTCACGGGCATCTGAGCCCACGCAACCAGGTTGTGGCTGGCCGCCGTGCCCCTGACAGGCGGCCAGCCACGACACACTTTCGACCCCGATCTCGCCAC
>CAZREK010000117.1:6134-7280 GCA_964598965.1 uncultured Bifidobacterium sp.
CGCCACAGAGCGGGTCTACCGCACCACCGACGGCCGGTACGTCCCACACGGTCACGAGGACGCAGCGTCCCTCGTGGCAGGCGTGGGCGGCCAGTTGCCGGCCGACTTCACCGGCTTCACCGAAGCCCCGGCCACCCCGGCCGAGGTCGAGGTCGATGTGCCGCCCGCGGCAGCCGAGGTCGAGGTCGACAACTCGATCGCCGAAGCGGCCGGCGACTTCGACGATCTCGCCGAGGGCCTGAAGTCCAAGCCTGCCGCGAAGCCCAAGAAGAAGGGCTGACCGTGTCCATCGTCGACCGTCGAGTCAAGAAGGGCAGCACTGACACGCTCATCGCTGTCTTCTACGACGGCGGCGAGGTCCCGGTCGACAAGGGCGCTGTCACGGTGTCGGTCGCGTCAGACGTCGGGACGGTGCTGCAAACCGGGTCGGCGACCAACGACAGCGGGACGTACACGTTCGCGCTCAACACTACGGCCACCGCGAACCTTGACCGGCTCGCAGTGACGTGGACCGCTAGTGCCGCGGTGCAGACCACGTACGTCGATGTCGTCGGCGGGTTCTACTTCGATCTCGCTGACCTGAGAGCGATGAAGGACCTGTCGTCGATGTCGACCTACCCGACCGACCGGCTACGTGCGGCGCGTGAGTGGATCGAAGAGATCATCGACCGGCAGTGCGGCACGTCGTTCGTGCATCGCTACCACCGCGACATCCGCACCAGGGTTCACGGTCTGCTGTCCAAGCCGTACACGCGTGCACTGTTGTCGGTCACCGTCGATGATGTCGCGGTCGACTTGGGCGCCGTCGCTCTTGACGATGTCGGGGCGATCTGGTGGGCAGGTACCGGTAGACGTTGGCGCCCGGCCGGGTTCACCAGCGACATCCGATACACGGCCGGATATGCCGACGCCTGCCCCGGCGACCTGCGTGATGTCGCTTTGCAGGCGGCACGGTGGCGGCTGATTTCGACCGACGGCCAATCCGGCATCCCGTCACGTGCGACATCGATCACGAACGAGTTTGGCAACGTCAACCTGGCAACTGCGTCCGCTGACCGACCGACTGGCATCCCTGATGTTGATGCGGTCATCGTGGACTGGGCGCGCCGTGTGAGGGTGCCGGGGGTCGCATGAGTACCCAGCGTG
>CAZREK010000118.1:0-7187 GCA_964598965.1 uncultured Bifidobacterium sp.
GTCGCCTATCACGAGCGCCAGGACGAGCGCTTCGCCCAGGCGGCAGCGGAGCTCAGCGAGCGGTACGGCAAGCCGATCCTGTGCGCAACAGAGTTGGCCGTGGCGGACCCGGACAACGCGGGGCCGCGAGCGGTGCGCGAAACCGGTCGTCTCTGCTACGCCAGCGGCAACCGCGCGGTCGTGGCGCTGGGCCACCTGTGGGACTACGCCCGCTATCGCCAGGCTCGAGGCATGAGCTGATGCGTGCACGCAACCCCTACCCGGCGCTGGTGGTGGCTGCGCTGATGCCGGGTTTGTTGTTGGGTGCGATCTGGAAGTACGCGGAGAGCAAGCGGCCGGAGGGCGTGCACGTGTCGCCGGGCGACGGCTCGCCCGTGGCCGTGCCGCCGGTCATGCGCACACCACTGCTGTCCGTGCGTCGCGCTCCGTCGGCCCTGACGATCGAGGCGAGCGAGTACAAGTTCATGGCCGCGCTGCAGCCGCTGCTGGAAGTCATCGGCGAGAAGTCGTGCGTCTCGGTGTCGCTCGACGATCGCACGATCGCAGCACGCAATGACACGACACCCTTGGCGCCGGCGCACGCGCAGCAACTGATCATTGGTGCTGTCGCCCTGGATGTCTTGGGCGCCGACTTCCGCTATTCCACGCAAGTGAAGGGCGATGTTGCCGCGGACGGCGTCGTCGCGGGCGACCTCTACTTGGTGGGCGGTGGCGACCCGCTCTTGACCACGTCATGGTGGAAGGGTGCGAATCCGTTCCTGCCCCTGAGGAACACCACGTCCCTCGAGCAACTGGCGGATGAGTTGAAGGCCACCGGCGTCACGTCGGTGAAGGGTGCGGTCGTCGGTGACGCGTCCATGTACGACAACGAAGAGGTCGTCGAGACGTGGAACGACGAAGCGCGCGCTCAGGTGGGGCCGATCTCCGCGCTGGTCGTGAACAACGGCTACTGGGCCGAGGGACGCACTTCCAAGAAGACGTCGATCAGCGCGGCCACCGTCCTCACCCAGTTGTTGGAGGACCGCGGGATCAAGGTGAAAGGCGAGCCGCGGTCGGGTCGTGCAGCCAGCACCATGGTGTTGGCGAGCGTGCAGTCCAAGCCGCTGCCGTTGGTGATCCAGGAGATGTTGACCATCGGCGACGCGACGACCGCTGAAATGTTGCTGAAGCACATCGGCATCGGCGCGACGGGTGTCGGCACGCGTGCTGCGGGTCTGGCGGTCGTGAAGCAGAAGCTGATCGACTGGGGCGTCGACGTCACTGGCATGGAGTTGCTGGACGGTTCGGGCCTGTCCCTCGGCAACCGGGTGAGCTGCCGCACGCTGATACAGGTGCTGCAGCACGGTGCGATCAATGACGCCGTCGGCTCGGGCATGGCCCTTGCGGGCGAGTTCGGTGGGCGACTGGCCGGCGACTTCCCCAAGGGCAATGCGTTGAACGGGCTGTTCCGCGGCGTCACGGGGTCGATGTCAGGCGCTGACGATGGCTTCCTCGGCCTCTCGGGTGTGAAGACGTTGGCCGGATATCTGCCGTTGAGTGACGGGCGCGTGGTGCGCTTCGTGCTGATGCTGAACGGTGGCGGCGTGGCGGACTCGGCCACGTTCGGCCCGATCTGGAGCACGTTCACCACCGTGATGGCTGCCTACCTCGCCACGCCGACGATCACCGACCTCGGACCGCGTTAGGAGGAGCACGCCTGTCATGGCGATCATGCCCATGTTCCCGTTGGGCAGCACGATGATGCCCGGGTCGTTGCTGCGCCTGCACGTGTTCGAGCCGCGTTACCGCGCGCTGATGGAGCATGTGCTCGCGCAGCCGGAGCAGGAGTTCGGTGTCGTCCTGATCGCTCGTGGCAGCGAGGTGGGCGGGGGAGACCAGCGGCTGGAGGTCGGCAGCGTCGCCCAGGTGCTGGAGTCCGCGCGCTCGGACGACGGGCGCTACGGGGTGCTGGCGGGCATGGGCCGACGCATTCGCGTGCGCGAGTGGCTGGCGGACGACCCGTACCCGCAGGCCGATGTGGAGGACTGGCGCGACGACCCCGCCGACACTGTCGGGGCCGAGGAGCTGGAGGACCTGACGCGGCGCACGCGACGGGCGATGCTGATCTCCGAGGAACTGGGCGACCCCAGCCGCGATCACGGGGTGCGGCTCAGCGACGATCCCACCGTGTTGACCTATCAGCTGGCCGGGCTGGCACCGATCGGCGACCTCGACCGTTACGAGCTGCTGCGGGCTCCTGGCGCAGGCGCTCGCGCCCGTCGGCTGGGGGAGATGCTCACCGAGCTGGAGCCAGTTTTCCGGTTCCGTCTCACCGGCGGGAACGACCCGCAGTAGCGATCTGCGTAGGGGATCGGCCGCCTGCGTGGTACACATATGGGGTGCCCGAAACCGCAGGTGACAAGAAATCCACCGCCTCCGGGGCGAGCGTCGGCGAGCTGGTGCAGCTCGTCAAGGACTATGCCCGCCAGGAGACGCTCGGCCCGCTGAAGGGGGCCGGCCGCTGGATCGGCTTCGGCGTCATCGGCGCGCTGCTCATCGGCGCCGGCACCGCCTTCTTGTCGCTGGCGGTCTTGCGCATGATCCAGACCGAGTGGCCCGGCACCTTCGCCGGCCGCTGGATGAGCCTGCTGCCGTACCTGTTCGCATTCCTCGCCTGCGTGCTCGTCGCCGGGCTCGCCTTCACCCGCATCAGCAAGCAGCCCCTGAACAAGGAGCACACCTGACATGGCCCAGACCCGCATCACCCGCGACGACCTCGAGGCCAAGTTCCGCGCCGCGCAGGACGAATGGCAGGGCAAGCTGGAGGACAAGAAGCAGTCGATGATCGCCATCGCCGCCGCCGGTGGCGCAGTGCTGCTGGTCATCTTCTTCCTGCTCGGCCGCCGCGCCGGCAAGAAGAAGACCACCTTCGTCGAGATCCGTCGCCTGTAGTTCCGTGGCCAAGAAGTCCAGCCCTCTGTCCCCGATGGCCCTGATGCGCCAGAACGCCCTTTCCAAGGGCTTCTACGGCGGTCGCAAGGGCTGGCTGTTCGTGGGCATCCTGCTGTGGGCGCCTCGCGTCGCCAAGCGCTTGTTCGGTCGCACTGAAGAGACGTTGACGCTGGAGAAGCTGGCGCCGGGTCAGGCGGTCACCATCACCGCCGTGCGCCCGCCCACCCGCGCCGAACGCAAGGCCGCGGCCCGCGCCCGATGAGGGTGCTGCTGCGCAACCCCAAGCGCGAGATCACCGTCGACGGGCGTCGCACGGTCAACGCGCTGTTGGCCGAGTTGGGTCTGCCCCGCGAGTCGCACCTCGTCATCCGCAACGGCACGCTCGTGCCGGGCGATGCGGACCTGGGTGTCGACGACGTGGTGGAGATCCGCCCGGTCATCTCCGGGGGTGCCTGATGGTTGCCGTCGGCTCCAAGTGCCGCACGTGCAAGGCCCCGGCGATCATCGACCTGCCGCGCCACAACGCCCACTTCTGCGCCGAGCATTTCATGGAGCTCTGCCGTCGCCAGGTGACCAAGGCGATCGAGAAGCACGACATGCTGCACCACGACGACAAAGTGCTGGTTGCCGTGTCGGGTGGCAAGGACAGCCTGGCCGTGTGGGACCTGTTGGTGGAGTTGGGCTACAAGGCCGACGGTCTGTACATCGGGCTGGGCATCAGTGACTACAGCGACACCTCTGCGGAGTACGCCCGTGCCTTCGCCGCCGAGCGCGGGCTGCACCTCATCGAGGTCAAGCTGCGCGACGAGTACGGGTACGACGTGCCCACCGCTGCCCGCGCCACCAAGCGCGTGCCCTGCAGCGCGTGCGGCATCAGCAAGCGCCACCTGTTCGACAGCGAGGCGCTGAAGGGCGGCTACACCGTGCTGGTCACCGGCCACAACCTGGACGACGAGGCCGCGGTGCTGTTCGGCAACACGCTGCGCTGGGACGTGGAGTACCTCGCTCGCCAGTTGCCCGTGCTGCCTGCCCGTGACGGCTTCCCCAAGAAGGTGAAGCCACTCGTGCGGCTCACCGAGCGCGAGACCGCTGCGTGGTGCATCGTGCGCGGCATCGACTATCTCGTCGACGAGTGCCCGATGGCGGTGGGCAACAAGCACCTCGCCTACAAGGCGGCGCTCAACGACATCGAGCAAGAGTCGCCCGGCGCGAAGGCCAACTTCTACCTCGGGTTCCTCGACAACATGGCCCCGCTGCTGGCCGGCCGCTCCGCCGCCGCGGTGGACGGCCTGCGGGCGTGCAGCGTGTGCGGTTCGCCCACCACCGGCGACGTGTGCACGTTCTGTCGCCTGGTGGAGAAATCGGCGGCGCACGAACCCGTGCCGGTGGAAGTGTTCCTGCGGAAAGGACGCAAGCGATGACTCGCCAGTTCGCCTACGGCGACAAGGTGCTGCTGCTGGACAACAAGCAGCGCCGCTACCTGATCACCCTCACCGAAGGTGCGGAGTTCCACACGCACGCGGGCTTCATCCCCCACGCGGACATGGTGGAGCGCCCCGAAGGGAGCATCTTCGTCAGCACCAAGAACGCGAAGTACACCGCGCTGCGCCCCACCATCGAGGACTTCGTGCTGGAGATGCCGCGCGGCGCGCAGGTGATCTACCCCAAGGACCTCGGCCCGATCTGCATGCTCGCCGACATCGGTCCCGGGGTGAGGGTGTTCGAGAGCGGTCTCGGTTCCGGCGCACTGTCGATGACGATGCTGCGTTACGGGGCGGAGATCATTGGTTACGAGATCCGCGAGGACTTCCTCAACCGCGCCAAGGCCAACGTGCGCGCCTTCCTGGGCGAGGCGCCGATGGACCGCTATCACGCTCGTTTGGGCGACGCCTACGCCGGCATCGAGGAGCGCGATCTGGACCGTGTGGTGTTGGACCTGCCCGAGCCGTGGCAGGTGGTGCCGCATGCGATGGAGGCCCTGCGCCCGGGCGGCATCCTGGTGGCCTACACGCCGTCGATCACCCAGGCGATGCAGACTCGCGAGGCGATGGCCAACCGTGCCTGGAACAGCACGCGCACGCTGGAAGTGCTGCACCGTGGCTGGCACATCGAAGGCCAAGCCGTGCGCCCGGACCATCGCATGGTGGCCCACACCGCCTTCCTGACCGTCGGCCGCTTCCTGGGCTGACGCCTCTCGTCTCTCGCTCGCTGCGCTCGCTCCGTTCCTCGGGGCGCGAAAGAGGGGTGGCCTTGCGACCACCCCTCTCGGATCAGTTGAGACCTTGTTGGATCAGGGCTCGATGAAGATGCACTCGCCGGGGCATTCCTCGGCGCTCTCGATGACCGCGTCGAGGCGGTTGTCGGCGATGTTGGCCATGCCCTCGGCACCCTGCGGGTTGCCCTTGGCGGTGGCGAACACCTTGTCGCCCTCCTTGACGTAGGCGAGGCCGTCGTCGAGCAGGGTGAACACGTCGGGGGCGATCTCCTCGCACAGGCCGTCACCGGTGCACAGATCCTGGTCGATCCAGACCTTCATGGTTTTCGTGTCTCCTAGATGAGAGGGTAAGACGGGTCGAGCATACATGTCGGCCGCGGTGCGATGAAGTCTATGCAGGCCTGGTGAGAGACACCCAGTCCGGCACGGTGTTAGGTTCCAGCCATGAGCGACGGTGACGCCACCAAGCCCACCAACGACCACGACTCCCTCGACATCCTGCGCGCCCAGGCGGTGGTGCTGGAGGACGAGATCAGCCAGTTGCGCCACAAGCTGGCGGAAGCCCCCAAGCGCCAGCGTGCGCTGGAGGAACGCCTGCTGGAGACCAAAGGCCAGCTGGCCCAGGCCACCGCCCAGAACGAGAAGCTCAGCTACACCCTGCGTGAGGCCCGCGAGCACATCGCTTCGCTGCGCGACGAGGTGGAGAAGCTCACCCAGCCGCCCTCCGCGTATGGCGTGGTGGTGGGCAAGAACGACGACGGCACGGTGGACGTGCTCACCAGCGGCCGCAAGATGCGTGTCACCCTGCACCCCGAGATCGAGCAGGACGAGGTCGCCCGCGGCGCAGAGGTCGTGCTCAACGAGAGCTTCAACGTGGTGCTCGCCCGCCGGCCGGAGATCACCGGTGAGGTCGTCACCATCAAGGAACTGCTCGACGATGGCGTGCGCGCGCTGGTCACCGGTCGCGCCGACGAGGAACGCGTGTGCGAGTTGTCCGATGCGCTGCGCGGCGCGGTGCTGCGCAGCGGCGACACCATGCGCCTCGATCCGCGCACCAACATGCTGCTGGAGAAGCTGCCGCGGCCCGAGGTCGAAGACCTGCTGCTGGAGGAAGTGCCAGACATCAGCTACGCGGACATCGGTGGCCTCGACAACCAGATCGAGCACATCGCCGATGCGGTGGAGTTGCCCTTCTTGTACGCGGACCTGTTCGCAGAGCATCGTCTGCCGGCGCCCAAGGGCATCCTGCTGTACGGCCCGCCAGGGTGTGGCAAGACGTTGATCGCCAAGGCGGTTGCCAACTCGCTGGCGCGCAAGGTGGCGGAGAAGACGGGCGGCGAGAAGGGCCGCAGCTACTTCATCAACATCAAGGGCCCGGAGCTGCTCAACAAGTACGTGGGCGAGACCGAGCGCCAAATCCGTCTGGTGTTCCAGCGTGCCCGTGAGAAAAGCGAGGAAGGCTGGCCGGTCATCGTCTTCTTCGACGAGATGGACTCGATGTTCCGTACGCGTGGGTCGGGCATCAGCAGCGACATGGAGAGCACGATCGTGCCGCAGTTGCTGGCCGAGATCGACGGTGTTGAGGGCCTGCGCAACGTCATCGTCATCGGTGCCACCAACCGCGAAGACCTCATCGACCCGGCCATCCTGCGCCCCGGTCGCCTCGACGTGAAGATCAAGATCGAGCGCCCCTCCGCCGACGCGGCCAAGGCGATCTTCGCCCGCTACCTCACGGACGAGATTCCCATCGCTGTGGGCTCTTCCATCTCACGCATGATCGACGAGACGGTGGCGGAGATGTACCGCGCCGACGAAGCCAACGAGTTCCTCGAGGTCACGTACCAGAACGGCGACAAGGAGGTCCTGTACTACAAGGACTTCTCGTCCGGCGCCATGATCGAGAACATCGTGCGCCGCGCCAAGAAGCTGGCCATCAAGCGCGTGATCGCCGGTGGCGAGCGCGGGGTGTGCCTCGACGACCTGCTGGAGAGCATCCGCCAGGAGTACAAGGAACACGAGGACCTGCCCAACACCACCAACC
>CAZREK010000119.1:0-7162 GCA_964598965.1 uncultured Bifidobacterium sp.
GACGATCTCGCCGCGCTCCAGACCGCGCCTCAGCTCGCTGGTGGTGCGCAGCACCAACACCGTCGCGTCGTGACTGTCCTGCGAGAAGACCTCCACGCAGTCGCGACCACGCGCTTTCGCGCGATACATCGCCGCGTCGGCGTCGCGTAGCAACTCCGTCGTGGTGATGCCGTCGCGGTCGGCGAACGTGATCCCGATGCTGGCGGTGACGAACAGTTCCGCGCCGTCGATGATCACCGGGCGGGCGATCTCGCGTCGCAGTCGGTCGGCGATGTCGAGCGGATCGTGGGTGCCGCCGACGTCGCGCAACATGACGATGAACTCGTCGCCACCGAAGCGGCCGAGCAAGTCGCGGTCGCGCACGACGGAACGCAGACGCTCGGCCAGCTCCATCAGCAGGATGTCGCCCGCCTCATGACCCAAGCTGTCGTTGATCACCTTGAAGTTGTCGAGATCGATGAACAGCACGGCGATCGAACCGACGGGCGAGTGTTCGAGGTGCACCCCGAGCCGCTCGAGGAACCGGAAGCGGTTGGGCAGGCCGGTGAGACCATCGTGGTTCGCGGCGTATTCCAGTCGCTCCTCGTTGTGACGACGCTCGGTGATGTCCTCGATGTGGGCGATGGCCAACTGCCCACCGTCACCGTCGTCCATGACCGACACCCAGGTGCGCGCCCACACGACGCCACCGTCTCCACGCAGGTAGCGGCGATCGTGGCGGAACTGGGTGCCGTCGGAGAGGCTGATAGCGCCGTCGTCGTCGACGGTGGGCATCGGCAGGTGTCCACGGTCGTCGGGGTGCCCGATGTCGTCGATGGTGCGGCCGATCAGGTCGTCGCGGCTGCGGCCGAGCATCTTCTCCAGCGACAGGTTGACGTCGAGGATGACCCGGTCGGGCAACGACGACAGTGCCATGCCGGTCGGCGCTCCATGGAACGCGAGGCGGAACCGCTCGCGGGCGCGGAACAAGCGGTCGGCTGCTGCCACACCTTCGGTGACGTCACGCAGCGCGATCGTCACCCGTCGGGGGTCGCGCACCGGCAGGTTGGCGTCGGCCTCCACCAGCACCAACGAACCGTCAGGGCGATCGACGCGCAGCGTCGGACGCTCCATCGGGTCGCCCAGGTGCAACCCACGCCAGGCCTTCATCAGCAGGTGGCGTTGCGTGGGGTCGAAGATTTCGATGAACGACATGCCGAGCAGGTCGCTGCGGCTGCGCCCGGTGAGGCTGGCCGCGGGACCGTTGGCCTCCACGATCGTGCCGCGCTCGTCGAGCACGACCACTGCGTTCGGCAGGTCGTCGACCAGCTCGCGCAGTTCGTCCTGGGCGACCTGTAGCTGTTCGATGTGCTCGCTGAGTTGATCCGCCCAGCGAGAGGCCTGGAAGTGAGCGGCCACCTGGCTGCCCGCGAAGAACACGGCGATCAACGCGCCGAGCGTGACGCCCACGGTCGTCGCCTCCGCGTCACGCAGCACGTACTGCCACATACCGACCGCCAGCGCGATCGCCAACGACCCGTGCACCACCAGCACACGCCACACCGTCGGCCGATGAGCCACCACGGGGGCGCCGGCGGGCAACACGATCGCGACCACCAACAACCCGTAGGCCAGCACCCAGAACGACGCGGCGACGACCATGCGCGGCGACGTCGTCAGCCACCCCGAGCAGGCCATCACGTCGGCCGTCGTCATCGCGATCATGCCCAGCAAGCCCGCGAGGCGTGCGGGGGTGTAGCCGATGATCAGCAACAGCAACAGGATCACCGCGACCAGACAGTCGAGGAACGGGTAGACGACGACCATCACCTGCGACGTCGCCGAGTACTGATCGAGCGGGCCAAGGCCTGGGCACAGCACGAGCACCCACAGCAGGAACGTGACCGTCCCCGCGACCAACAGCGAGTCGATGACCTGCATGTACAGATTGGCGCGATCGCCGGTCATCAGGTGGCGTACGAAGAACACCACCAGCAGCACGTAGAAGCCGAGGATGCCGGCATCGGCCACCGTTGGCCAGTGCTCTTGCAGCCACGATGCGGCGCGAATGCTCAACAGCGCTTCACCGACAGCCGAGCTGGCGTACGCCCAGGTCAGCATGTCCCAGTGCGAGCGATTCTCGTAGACCGCCCGCCAGTGCGACACGGCCATGCCCACGAGTGAGATCGCCATCAGCGCGAGGCTGGTCCAGGTGCCGACATCGGCCGGGGTGTCAGTGCCGTGCGCGACCGCAGCAAGACACACGAAGCCGGTCAGCGCGGCCGCGACCGCGGCAACGCCCGCGCCGACGCCACGGCTGGGCCGTAGCGGCAGCTTGCGCATCGACTCGGTCAGCGCGTCGATCATCGACCACATCCCTTGCTCGGGGGACGACGGTATCAGTCGGGCCGATTGGCCTGCCACCAACCGTCGAGGCGCCGGCGGATCTCGTCGTCGCCGAGCATCCCTTCCTCGAGGCGGATCTCCAGCAGGAACGCGAGCGCCTTGCCGATGACCGGGCCGGGGCCCACACCGAGCTGCTCCATCACCTGCGCCCCGTTCAGCTCCGGACGGATCGCGGCCAGTTCCTCCTTGGCCGCCAGCTCGTCGATGCGCGCCTCCAACTCGTCCATCCGCCGCGACAGCGTGAGTGCCTTCTTCTCGTTGCGGGTGGTGCAGTCGCAGCGGGTCAGCACGTTCAGCTCGCGAAGGTGGTCGCCCGCATCGCGCACGTAGCGGCGCACCGCGGAGTCCGTCCACCCCATCGAGTAGGTGTGGAAGCGCAGGTGCAGCGCGACCAACTCGCTGATGGCGGCAATGTCGTCGTTGCTGTACTTCAGCGCTTCCAGGCGCTTGCGGGTCAGCCGCGCGCCCACCGCGTCGTGGTGGTGGAAGGTGACGCCGCGACCCTTCTGATACCCACGCGTGCGCGGCTTGCCGATGTCGTGGAACAGCGCCGCCAGCCGAGTGCGGCGGAAGTCGAACGCCGGGCGATCGGCCGGCTGTTCCGCCGGCGGGCGAACGTTCTCCATTACCGCCAGCGTGTGCGTGAGCACGTCCTTGTGACGGTGGATGGGGTCCTGCTCCAGCCGCATCGCGGGCAGCTCGGGCAAGAACTGATCAGCCAGCCCGGTGTCGATCGCGAACCACAGACCGGACGACGGGTGCGGCAAGGTGACCAGCTTGTCGAACTCGTCGCGAATGCGTTCCGCCGACACGATCTCCAGCCGCGGCGCCATCTCCTTCACCGCATCCACCAACTCCGGCACCGGCGTGGCGCCCAAGGAGGCGATGAACCGAGCCGCACGCAACATGCGCAGCGGATCGTCACTGAAGCTGACCTCCGGCGCCAGCGGGGTGCGCAGCGTGCGCGTCAGCAGATCGGCGGCGCCGCCGAAAGGGTCGACCAGGGTGGGTTGATCCGTGGTCAGTTCCAACGCCATGGCGTTGACCGTGAAGTCGCGCCGCGACAGGTCGGCGTCGATGCGATCGCTGAACTCCACGTCCGGCTTGCGTGAGTCCGCGTGGTACGCCTCGGCGCGGTGGGTGGTGATCTCCACCGCCCGCTCCACCCCACCGAAGGACTTCTTGGCACCGATGGTGCCGAAGCGCTCGCCTTGGGTCCAGACCGCATCTGCCCAGCCGCGCAGCAGACGCTTGACCTCTGCCGGCAGCGCGTCGGTGGTGGCGTCGTAGTCGGCGGACTCCGTCAGCGTGCCGCCGAGCAGGTCGCGGACGGTGCCGCCGACGAGGTACAGGCGGTGCCCGGCCTCACGAAAACGAGCAGCGAGCGGTGCCAGGTCGTCGAGCACCGGTTGGAACCGGGCCGGGATCACAACAGCCCTTCGAGTTCCCAGTAGTCGCGGGTCTTGCGGACAGCGCCGTGGCCGGGCCCACCCGAGGTGGACGGCTCGAGCGGTGTGCCTTCCACCCCGGCAAGCTCGCGCATCACGGTTCCGACCGAATGGGTGAGCGCGGACAAGTCGTAGCCGCCCTCCAGCATCACGATCCGCCGACCGGGCGGTACCAGCGCCAGCACGCGGCGGGTGAGCGGGCCGTAATCGCCGGCCGACAGCCCGAGTTCGGTGATCGGGTCGTCGCGGTGCCCGTCGAACCCGGCCGAGATCAGCACCCACGTCGGGTCGAAGCGCTGCACCACTGGCGCGACGAGTTCGTCGAACGCGTAGAGGTAGACGTCGCCGGTGGTGCCGGGGGGCAACGGAATGTTCAGCGTGGTGCCACGCGCCGCGCCCTCACCGACCTCGCTATGACGACCGGTTCCCGGGTACAGCGGCCACTGGTGCAGGCTGACGAACAGCACCCGCGGATCGTGAGCGAAGATCGCTTGCGTACCGTTGCCGTGATGGGCGTCGAAGTCGAAGATCAGCACGCGCTCGCCCTCCGCGGCCAAGGCAGCGGCGGTGACCGCGATGTTGTTGACGAAGCAGAAGCCCATGGACTCCGTGCTGGTGGCGTGATGGCCGGGAGGGCGCACCGCACAGAACGCCGCGTCGGCGGCACCTTCACGCAACGCCTGCACTGCGGTGAGGCCGGCTCCGGCTGCCAGCGTCGCTGCCCGCCACGAACCCTCGCTGGCGTAGGTGTCCGGGTCGAGTCGCCCGCCACCCGCGTGGCAGATGCCCTCGATCCGGTCGAGATAGGCCTCCGGATGCACGCGCTCCAGGTCGGTGCGCCCGGCCGGCTGCGGGTCGAGCATGGTCACCGCGTCGTGCAGCCCGGCAGCGTGCAAGCCCTCCCACACCGCGTGCAACCGCTCCGGTCGCTCGGGGTGGCGCGGACCGGCAAGGTGCTCGAGATAGGCGGAATGAGTGGTGAACAGCACGCTCACAACCCGCGACGCTACCGGGCGGTGCTCCCGGCGGGGGTGTGCTGCGGCCGCACCTGCCACCGCCCGGCGGCGTTCCCCGGCGCGGGTCAGCCGCTACCGTTTCCCGGTGATGCAGGTGGCTGACGAGCGCAACTCCCCCACGCCCCGCGCCAGGGCCCCGTTCCTGCTGCACGGATCGGTCACCTGCCGCGTGCAGCACTGGTCGTACCGCCCCACGACCGCACACCTCGTCCTCTACGTGCAACGCGCCACGCCCACCGTCGCCGACCTGCAGCGGTGGTGCCACGACCTCGCCGCGTTGGGGTACACGCATGTCCGGTCCTCCGCGGTCCAAGGCGCCACCGTCGCCAGCCTGGAGGCCGCCGGTTTCCATGTGTTGCAGGACTTGGCGTTGCTCGCCCATGACGACGTGGCCGGTGCCGCCCGTCATTGGGGCAGGCGCGCCGGTGACACCAGGCGCCTGCTGGTCACCGATCGCCGCGCCGCCAGCAGAGTGGACCTTGCCGCGTTCGGACGCGACTGGGCCTTGGACGACACCGCGCTGCACGAAGTGTGCAGCGCCACCCCGCGCCACCGCGCCCGCGGCGCCGGCGACCCGCTGCTGGGCTACGCGATCACCGGCCGGGACGGGCGGCAGGGGTTCCTGCAACGCCTCGCAGTTGCACCGGCCGCGCAACGCCAGGGTCTCGGGCTGGCGCTGGTCGTCGACTCACTGCGCTGGATGGCCCGCTGGCGGGTGGAGCGCGCTCTGGTGAACACGCCCGTCGACAACCAAGGCGCGCTGGCGCTCTACGAACGCGTGGGGTACCACGTCCTCGGCGAGCGCCTGCGGGTGTTCGAGCGGAGCTTGGCCTGATGCGTTCGCGGTTCGGCTCCGTGGCCCTCGGCCTGTTCGCGGCAACCACCGCGCTCGGCGTCGTCCCAGCGGTGGCCGTTCGCGCCGACGCCGCGGTGCCCGGTCAGTTGCTCGTCGTCGCCCAGCAGTTCGAGGTCGGTCTCAGCAACTCCTTCGTCGTCGACCTGCAGTGGCCCGACACCCTCCAGGCGGGCGACCTGTCCGATGCCACGGTCCGAGTCACGGCGTACGCTCGCGCCACGTCGCGGGCAGCCGTGCAGGCCGCTGCCGATGGCGCGTTGCCGCGCCAGGTGGACTCCGTGCAGCTTCCGTTGTCCGGCATGCCCAGCAATGCATCCGCCGACCTCGAGGTCGTGGTGCCGATCGAGACCGACACGCGCACGACCGCCGCACTGCAGCTGGCTCGCGCCGGGGTGTACCCGGTGAAGGTGGAGATTCTCAGCCGCTCCACGGTCGTCGCCACGGTCACCACCTTCGTCCACTGCCTCGACGACCGTGAGGAACCTCTCCTGCCGCTGCAGGTGACGGCCGTTGCCGGCACCACCACGACGGTTGCCGTCGACGACAACAGCGAGGTGTCGGTGGATGATGCCGCGCTGGCCGAACTGGGCCAGCTGGCCGATGTACTGCGGACCGCAGCGATCCCGGTGACCGTACGCGTCGCACCCGCAGTTGTCGCTGCCGCCGCGGCCGATGGCGACGGTGGCGCGGCGGTGACGACTGCGCTCCACGATGCGTTGGCCGACGACGACCTGATCGCCCAACCGATGCTGCCGCTCGACCCGTCGGCGGCCGCGGCCGCGTCACCCGATCGCTACACGGTGTGGCTGCGCGAGGGCGAGGACGCCTTGGCGGTTGTCGCCGCGGATCCGACCTCGCGTTCGGTGGCCTTCGTCGACCGGCCGATCAGCGCCGCCGGAGCGACGCTGATGCGCGACCTCGGGGCCCGCGTGCTGATCGCCACCCCCGGCATGTGGGACACGTTGGCGCCTCAGGATCTCGCCGGTGCCAACCAGGCCGCAGTGCTCGGCCTCACCGTCGGTGGCGGCTCGCTGCCGATGGCCGTGGTCGATCCCGTCATCGCCGATCGCCTCCAGGCCGGAGCCGACCGACCCGAGCTCACGGCGATCACGATCACCGCCGAACTACTCGCTCTGCGCGACGAGCTGGTGGCCGTCGGCGAGAACCCGAACACTCACGCCGTCGTGATCGGTGCCGCCGATCTCGGCGTTCCCGACCCGACAGTGTTCGCTGCGGTCAGCGGTCTGATCGCCACCACAGAAGGGTTGCAAGCGGTGAGCGCCGACCAACTCGGTCTGCGCAGCGCATCGATCACCGACACCGCCGGGGCCCCGCTGGCCGTGTCGCTGCCCGACCAGGTTGGGACGGACATCAGCGGGCGCGTCACCCTGGCGACCGCACTGCAGAACGAGGCCGACGACGTTGCGACGATGTTGCCGGCCGATGCCGACGGACCG
>CAZREK010000120.1:0-7111 GCA_964598965.1 uncultured Bifidobacterium sp.
GCCCGCGGCAAGCGCCACGCCGAGAACCTGACCCCCGCCATCGAGTTCGTGTGCAAGCAAGCCGATGTCGAGATCGGCGAGTTCGGTGCCATCGCCGTCGACGTCGGCCCTGGCCTGTTCACCGGCATGCGCGTCGGCCTTGCTGCGGGGAAGGCCATGGCGCAGGCGCTGCGGTTGCCGATGATCGGGATCAGCTCGCTGGACCTGTTGTCCTTCCCCTTGCGACACGCGGACCGCACGATCGCGGCGATCATCGACGCGCGCAAGGGCGAGGTGTTCTACGCGTTCTACCGACCGGTGCCGGGTGGTGTGCAGCGAGTCACCGAGCCGCAGTGCGCATCGGTGGACGATCTGGTCGCCGACCTCATCGCTCGCGGCCAGAACGTGCTGTGCGTCGGCGACGGGGCGTTGCGCTACCACGAGGAGATCGCATCCAGCGTGCACTGCGACTTCGCCGAGCAGTTCCTGTCCTACCCCTCGGCCGCGCCATTGGTGCAACTGGCTCATGCCCGCGCCCTGCGCGAGGACTGGGTGAACCCGTGGGAGATCCAGCCGATGTACTTGCGCGCACCCGATGCACAGATCAACTGGAGCACTCGCGCATGAGCGTGCTGGAACGCCTGCTGCGCCGCGACGCGCGCCTCGAGATCGAGCCGTTGCGCAAGAAGCATCTGCCCGACGTGTTGCCGATCGAGCAGGCCTCGTACCCGCGGCCATGGACGCCTGGCGTGTTCCAGAGCGAACTCGATCTGGCCCGCCGAGGCGAGCGCCACTACATCGTCGCCCGTAGTGGGGGAGACGTGGTGGGGTACGCGGGGCTGATGTTCGTGGTCGACGATGCGCACGTCACCAACATCGCCGTGTCGCCTGCGCGGCGGCGTGAAGGCATCGCCACGCGGTTGCTCGCCGAGCTGGCCTGGGAAGCCATCGCTCGCGGGTGTCACGCGCTGACGCTGGAGGTGCGCACCAGCAACACCTCGGCGCAGGCGTTGTACCGCGAGTTCGGGTTCATCCCTGCCGGCGTGCGCAAGAAGTACTACGAGAACGTCGAGGACGCGATCGTGATGTGGTGCAACGACATCATCGAGCCCGAGTATCGCGAGCGACTGCTCGCACTGTGCCCCGAGGCTCAGCGATGAACGAGCGCAACAGCCGCGACGTCGTGAACGAGCACACCTTGGTGCTGGGCATCGAGACCAGCTGCGACGAGACCGCGGCCGCACTGGTGCTGGGCGGGTACGACGTCGTCAGCAGCGCGGTCAGCACGCAGGTGGATCTGCACGCCCAGTTCGGCGGGGTGGTGCCCGAGATCGCCGGACGCGCCCACCTCGACCTGCTGAACCCGATGATCGCGCGTGCGATCGTCGAGGCCGGCGTGGACGAGTCGCGTATCGATGCGGTCGCGTGCACGGTTGGCCCGGGTCTGATCGGGGCGCTGTTGGTGGGTGTGTCCGCGGCGAAGGCCTTGGCGCTGACGTGGGGTGTGCCGTTCATCGGCGTCAACCACATGGAGGCGCACCTGTACGCGGCCTTCCTCGAGGACCCCACGCTCGAGTTCCCGCTGGTGGTGATGCTGGTGTCCGGTGGGCACACGATGCTCATCGAGATGCAGGGGCACGGCCAGTACCGGTTGCTGGGGCAGACGATCGACGACGCCGCGGGGGAGGCCTTCGACAAGGTGGCTCGGTTCCTCGGCCTGGGCTATCCGGGCGGGCCGGCCATCGACCGCGAAGCCGAGCAGGGCAATCCGGAAGCGATCGCCTTCCCGCGGGCGATGCTGAACGACGGTCTGGACTTCAGCTTCAGCGGGCTGAAGACCGCGGTGATGAACCACGTGCGCAAGCATCCCGACGTGTCGTCCACCGATGTCGCTGCGTCGTTCCAGGCCGCCGTGGTGGACGTCCTGGTGCACAAGGCGCGCCGTGCCGCAGAGCAGGTGGGTGCGCGTGGGCTGGTGCTGGGTGGCGGCGTGGCCGCCAACTCCTTGCTGCGCGAGCGATTCCTGTCCGTGTGCAGCGATGCCGGCATCCGGGGCTTCTTGCCCAGCAGGGCGATGTGCACCGACAACGCGGCCATGATCGCCGCCGCCGGTTGGCACCGCTTGCGGTCCGACGGGCCGACCTCGCTGGATGGCGGGGCCTACCCGAATATGCGACTGTCGTTCTTGTGAGCACCCGCCTCGACGCGTTCGTCGTCTGTGTCCCCGGGCTGGAGCAGTTCGCGCTGGCCGAAGCGCAGCGCCTGGGCGTGCGTCCTGCTCGAGCGGTGCGCGGCGGTGTGGAGTGCACCGCGACGTGGCCGCAGCTGTGGGCGTTGAACGTGCGGTCGCGCGTGGCCACGCGCGTGCTGGTGCGCGTGCGTCGGTTCAAGGCCGACGGGTTCCACTCGCTGGAGATGGGGCTGAAGGCTGTCCCGTGGTCGTCGTGGTTGTCGCCCGACGCAGGCGCGCAGGTGTCGGTCACCACCGATGCCGGGTCGAAGCTGTACCACTCGGGCGCGGTGGAGGAGCGCGTGCGCGAGGTACTGGATCGCCCCGACGGCGACCAGCGCGTGTTCGTGCGCATCCTCGACGACGTGGTGACGGTCAGCCTGGACACCTCGGGCGACTCGCTGCACCGCCGCGGCTATCGCGGGGCAGCGGGCAAGGCACCGCTGCGCGAGACGCTGGCGGCCGGGTTGGTGCTTGCGTCGGGCTGGGATGCGCGCTCGCCGCTGATCGACCCGTTCTGCGGTTCGGGCACGATCGCGATCGAGGCGGCGATGATCGCTCGGCGGATGTCGCCGGGGCGGCACCGGTCGTTCGCGTTCCAGCAGTGGCCCGAGTTCGACGCGGCCGGGTTCGAGCGGGTCTTGCGCGGTGCAGACGGTGATGTGGTGGCGAAGTGCCCGCCGATCATGGGGTCGGACCGCGACGAGGGTGCGGTGGCGGCCGCTGTCGAGAACGCTGCCGCGGCGGGTGTCGGCGACGCGGTCTCGTTCGCCGCGCGATCGGTGAGCGACCTGCAGGTGCCTTCTGGGCGGACGGGCTGGATCGTGTCGAACCCGCCGTACGGGGTTCGGGTCGGTGGCGGCAGTGGTGCGGGTGCGGATTTGCGCAACCTGTACGCCCGCTTCGGCGATATCGCGCGCGAGCGGGCTGCGGGCTGGCGGGTGGCGGTGCTGGCTCCGGACGACGTGCCGTTGGGGCAGGCCCGGTTACCGTTCGAGTCGGTGGTGACCACCACCAACGGCGGCCTTCCCGTGGCCGTACGGGTCGCCTCGGTGCCCTGACGGGCGGGCTGCGATGGCCCGCCCCGTCAACGTCCTGGCGTCAGCACTGTCCTGGCGATCGTTTCGGCCATCCAGCGTTCGACCCCATCGAGGTCGAGACCATGGTCGTCGATCAGCATGAAGGCAACGCGGGCGTCGGACAACGTCGCCATTGTCGCGGCCGCGCCGGCCACGTCGAGCCCGGGCCGCAGTAGGCCTAGTTCGGCGAGGCGGCCGGCCACGCGGGCGTTACCGGCCCGGTGCCGGCGGCCGCCTTCTTCCGCGACTTCGTGCAGGTCGGGGTCCACGCGGGCCGCCTCCACGCTGGCGCGCACGATGTCGCCGCAGTGCTCCACGAGCAGTCGCGTGAGACGGGCGGGCAGAGCGGCCACGACGCCGGCGTCGGTCGAGGTCATGGCCACTGCGATCGACGGGCCGAGGTTTGCCTCGGCGTCGATGAGGTCGTTCAACCGGCGGACGAGCTGCGCCTTCTGCCCGACGCTGTCGTACACGGTCTGGACCGACACTCCGGCCGCCTTGGCGATCTCTTTCAGGCTCGTCGCCGCGTACCCGTTCTGGGCGAACAGACGGCGAGCGCTGCGGAGGATCTCGTCACGAGTGTGCTCCGCCTGGACGGCGCGGCGTCCAGGCGGCCCGTCCGGGCGGGCGGCACCGGGGGCGGCGGGGGAAGGGGGATGTGTGGTCATTCGGTTGACTTTGATTCAACTCAGTTGTATATGTATCAAGTCAGTGGACGGGGGGTCCACTCAACAAGAGATTACGAGCCTTTGGGGGGATCGCTATGGACATGATCGCAGCGCCGGACGCGTCGGCGGGTTCGGCCGCCGACCTCAACACATCGAACGCGTCGTCACTTGTCGCCCGACTCGGTGGGATCGGTGGCATGTTGTTCGTCGTCAGCGTGATCGTGCAGAACGCGGTCCGCGCCGGCTACCCACGCGCCGACGCGTCGGCCGCGAAGGTGGTGGCGTACTACGCCGTACACCACTCGGGTGCGCTCGCCTTGGCGGCGATGCTGCCGTTCGGACTGCTCGGGCTGGGGGCGTTCGTCGGGGCCATGATGGCACGAGCGGCGCACGGCAAGGGTCGGGGGTCGGCCTTCGCTGGCCTCTTCGGTGCGGCAGGCATCATGGGCACGTTCTTGATGGTGTCGGCGACTGACTTCGCCATCGACGCCTACGTGGGCCGTGGCGACCCCGACCTCAGCGTGGTCAGCGGGATGTGGGTGCTCCACAACGCCGTGTTCGGCGTGCTTCTCGGCGCCATCGGCGTCGCCCTTGCCGGTCTCACGATCGCGTGCGCCGAAAGCGGCGTCCTCCACGCTCGGTGGAGGGTGGCCGGTCTGTTGGGTGGGCTCGCGCTCTTGGTCGCCGCGGGCACGACGCCGGCGATCGTGGACGGTGGCCCGACGATGTTCGTCGGTCTCGCGGGCTTCGTCGTGTGGGTCGTGTTCCTGGTGGCCGCATCGATCAGGCTCCTGCACGGCCGCTGAGCAACCTGGCCGCCGACGAAGGCGGCACGTCGCCGAGCGGCGCTCCCCCCTGACCGCCACGTCGCCCGGTACCGTGGCGAACCGTGGGACGCCTGACGATCGGCAACTTCGAACCCAGCGCCCCCGTCGTGCTGGCACCGATGGCGGGCGTCACCAACGCGCCGTTCCGCACGATGTGTCGTCGATTCGCGCCCGGGTTGATGTACGTCAACGAGATGGTCATGGCGACTGCGGTCGTGCACAAGAACGCGAAGACGGACGTGATGATGACGTTCGCCGCCGACGAACACCCGCGCAGCCTGCAGGTGTACGGCAGCGACCCAGTCATGCTGGGAGCCGCCATCCACCGCCTCTGTGACGAGGGTCGCGTCGACCACATCGACATGAACTTCGGTTGCCCCGCGGCCAAGGTCACCCGTCGTGGTGGTGGCGCGGCAGTACCCGCCAAGCCCAACCTGCTGCGCGCCATCCTGCGCAGCGCGGTCGCCGCGGCCGCGCCGTACGACGTGCCGATCACGATCAAGTTCCGCAAGGGTCTCTACGACGGCCTGCTCACGCACGTCACCACCGGCCGCATCGCCGCCGAGGAGGGTGTGGCGGCCATCGCTCTTCACGCTCGCACGGCCGAGCAGCACTACGCGGGCGACGCCGACTGGCAGGCCATCGCCGAGCTGAAGCAGGCCGTGCCCGAGATCCCGGTCCTCGGCAACGGCGACATCTGGGAAGCAGCCGATGCGGTGCGGATGATGCGCGAGACCGGCTGCGACGGGGTGGTCGTCGGTCGCGGCTGCCTGGGCCGGCCCTGGCTGTTCCGCGACCTGGTCGACGCACTCGCCGGTCGCCCCGTGCAGCCTGCCCCTGCGCTGGGCGAGGCCTGCGCCGTCATGGCCGACCACGCCCGCCTGCTGGCCCAGCACTACGCCGGCCACGGCGGCGAGGACATGGCGATGCGCACGTTCCGCAAGCACACCTCCTGGTACCTCACCGGCTACCCGGTGGGCTCGGAGGCCCGTCGCCGGTTCGGGATGGTCAGCACGTTGGCCGAACTGGACGACCTGATCGCCGGGCTGGACCACACCATCACCCAGGTGCCGGACGGTGCCCGCATTCGCCGCGGCCACACCAACGGGCCGATTCGGGTCAGCTTGCCCGACGGCTACCTGGACCACCTCGACGACCTCACCGTCCCCGACGACGACTCGGCCATGGCGGTCAGCGGCGGATGAACCTGGTCCTCGCTTCCGGTTCGCCGCGCCGTCGCGAACTACTCACGCAGCTCGGCCTGCAGTTCACGATCGCTGCCCCCGATGTCGACGAATCGGTCAACGGCCGCGAAGACCCCGTCGCCTACGTCCGTCGCCTGGCTCACGACAAGGCCGCCGCCGTCACCGCAGCGCCCGACGCGCTGGTCATCGCCGCCGACACCACGGTGGAGATCGACGGCGACATCCTCGCCAAGCCGGAGGACGCGGCCGACGCCGCCCGCATGCTGCGCCGCCTGTCCGCCCGCACCCACCGGGTGCACACGGGGGTGGCCCTTCGCCTGGGCGACACGACGGTGGTCGACGTGATCACCAGCCTCGTCACGTTCGTGCCGCTCACCTCGGCAGCCATCGAGTGGTACGTCGGCACCGGCGAACCGCTGGACAAGGCCGGCGCCTACGCCATCCAGGGCGCGGGCGGGGTGTTCGTGCAGCGGGTGCAGGGAAGTGTCAGCAACATCGTCGGCCTGCCCCTCCATGCCGTGGTGCGCCTGGCCGCCGACCTCGGGATCGACCTGTTAGCACTCGCGGGCGACGGTTGCTAACGACCCTCCCCAGCGCCTAACCTGGCACTCACCCCGGGCGAGTGCTAACGCTCTCCCGGTTCCGTTCCATACCGAGTGCATCTGCCAACGGAGGCCGCACCAATGAACCTGAAGCCCCTCGATGACCGCATCGTCGTGAAGCCGAACGAGGCCGAGCAGACCACCGCGTCGGGTCTCGTGATCCCCGACACCGCGAAGGAGAAGCCCCAGCAGGGTGAAGTCCTCGCCGTCGGCCCCGGCCGCTGGAGCGACGACAAGGGCGCGCACACCGCGCTCGACGTGAAGGTCGGCGACACCGTCCTGTACAGCAAGTACGGCGGCACCGAGGTCACCGTCGATGGCAAGGATCTGCTGATCCTCACCAGCCGCGACGTGCTCGCGATCGTGCAGAAGTGAGCGACTGACCTCTCATGGCAAAGCAACTGAAGTTCCACGACGAGGCGCGTCGCGCGCTCGAGGCCGGGGTGAACAAGCTGGCCGACACGGTCAAGGTCACCCTCGGGCCGAAGGGCCGTAACGTCGTGCTCGACAAGAAGTTCGGC
>CAZREK010000121.1:0-7026 GCA_964598965.1 uncultured Bifidobacterium sp.
CGTGGACCGTTCGTCGGTTCAGCGGAGCGCCAGCACGAAGCGGCCTCGCCGTGGACCATTCATCTGCAGCAGCAAGGCCTGACGGCGACGATGTTCACGGCGATCTGCTCCGATCGACGCTTGGTGGGAATGTTGATTCTCGCCACCACGACTCACAACGGCGCGGAGTGGATGCGCGAGAACTTGGCGCTGGGGCAGGAGCTCGGCGCCTTCGCCAGGGTGCTGATCGGTGCTCAGATTGACAACGACCTGGAACTGGCTCGGCGCCGCGGCGAACTACAGGCGATCATCGATCATCACCGGTTTCCATCCTGTGTTCCAGTCCTGCCACGACCTGTACACGCGCGACGTGCGGAGTTACGAGGCGCTGACTCGCTTCGACGACGGCGAGCGCCCCGACCTCGTGTTCGCGGACGCCTGGCGTGTGGGCCTTGGCCAAGAGCTGGAGGTCGCGTGTGCGCGTGCTGCAGTCGAGGCGGCGAATCGTCACCTCGGTGCGCTGCCGCTCAGCCTCAACTTCTCACAGGAGGTGATCATCAGCGGTGCCGTGGCGGACCTCGTCGCCGAATCGGTTTCGCCCATCGTCATCGAGGTCACCGAACACGTCCCCAGAGCCGCTGGAGTGACCCGCCGTCAGCGGTGGCCGGGCACCATGTAGAACCAGATCGGGAACTTCACACCTGCGTCGCGCATCGCGATGCGGGCGGCCAACATCAGGCGGCCGGTTTCCGTCTGCTCGAAGAACCAGTCCTCGACCGCTCGGCCGCCCGGGGCGCCATTGTCGGCAAGGGCGAGCGCAGCTTCCTCGTAGTACGCACGAATGTCGTGGCAGACGGCGACAGGGTTGCCACCTGGAAGGTCGACATCGGTCCACGGTGTTCCGTCGGCGATCTGCTGCAGCGCCGCGACGGCGTCGGGGACCGCATCGGCCTGCAACGCGCGACCGACATCGGTGACGCCTCGTCGCGCAACGGTGCGGTCGTAGGCCTTGCGCAGGCCACGCGCCTCGTCGACGGCCGGTGGAAGCGACGGGTCGTACCGCGGCGGCAGGCTGCAGGCGAGCGCAGAGTCTTCGGCCTCGATCGTCACCGGGTGATCGACCAGCACCGGCCCGGCCTCTGCGGCCAACAACGCGAAGGCACGCGCGATCACGTCGTGCTGGAACTGTGGGTCGTTCGGGCGGCCAAGCGGGCGGCCAAGCGGGAACTCACAGTGCAGCGCACGCGGTGGGGCCACTTTCTCTGCCATGGCCCGTATGGACGAGATAACAACCGTGGCGATCCCGGCGGCTTCGAACACATGGGCGAGCACACTCACGGTGCGCGTGCAGAGTGGTCAAACGGGCGTCAGCAGCACCACGTCGACGCCGTCGTCCTTCAGCAGTTGCGCAGCACGCGGGCCGCTGTCAAGACGCACGGTCGAGACGTCGTCCGGCTGGTTGCCAGCGAACGAGATGTGTCGTGGGGCGACGGCGCCGATGGTCCCGTTCGCCGCGAGTTCCTCGAGCCGGTCGATGGGGTAGACGACGTTGAGGTCGAGCGCGATGCCGGTGTGATCGAAGTTCGGGCTCCAGTGACCCAACACCAGATCGCGGCGCTCGCGATCGATGACGCGGAACCCGGTGTCGCCGGCGGTGAAGCGTTCGCCGTCGGCGGTGTGCAGCGCCGCCGAGGTGACGATCGCGACGGTTGCCTGCTGCAACGCCTTGGGCGTGACGAACGCCGGGTCGGGGAAGGTCGGGGCCGGCAGCCCGCTGGCGTACTGGCGCATCATCTCGTCACCGCTCATGCGGCGACCATAGCGAGTGACGTCAGCCCTCGGCGCTTCGGACCAGCGGCCTCAGCTGGACAGGTCGATGTCGACCATCAGACGGTCGGCGAGCGCCTCGAGTTGGTCGCGAACGTCGTCGATCGAGACGTCGCGCGGCAGAACGACGGCAGCGGTCGCTTCGAACAGGGGCCCGCCCGACATGGGTGCGTGACTGGTGGCGGTGTCGAGTTCTTCGATGCTGGCGCCGAGCTGTGCGAGCGCAGCGGAGACGCTGTGCACCAACCCGGGCCGGTCGGTGCCCACCAGCGACAGCACGAATCGCGCACCTTCGGCGACCGGCTCGCTGCCTGCGTGGTGGATGCGGACGTCGAGCGAACCTTCGTCGCTGAGGGCCGTCAGTGCTGCTTCCAGCTCGGCCGCCTTCGCCGAAGGAACGTTGACCTGCACGATGCCGGCGAACTTGCCGCCGAGCCGCGCCATTTGGCTGCGCTCCCAGTTGCCGCCGTGCTCGGTGATGACGCCGGACAGCGAGTCGACGAGACCGGGACGATCGTCGCCGAGCACCGTGAGCACATAGCTGATCATGCGAGTCACCCTACCGACGAGGTCGTTGCCCGTGGCAGACTCGCGCCATGCAGTCGCTGGGGATCCATCACGCGTCGATCATGGTGGCGGACTCGGCAGCGGCGCTGCGGTTCTACGTCGATGTCCTCGGGATGGTGCAACGAACCGATCGGCCGGACTTCGGCTTCGGTGGTGCGTGGCTGGACTGTGGCGCTGCCCAACTGCACCTCATCGAGGGCGACGTGCCCACGCACTGCGGGCAGCACTTCGCTCTGCAGGTGGCGGATCTCGATGCGGTCGTTGCCGAGCTGCGCGCGAAGGGCCTCGACCTGCCGGACCCTCGTGGTGTGGGCAGCGGTCGGCAGACGTTCGTCAACGATCCGTCGGGCAACCTCGTCGAGCTGCATCAAGCAGCCGGCTGAAGCGCCGCCTGGTGGTCAGCCCAGCGACGGGCAGCAGACCTCCAGCTCCATCCCGTCCGGGTCGCGGAAGAACAGTGACCAGTCGCTGCCCAGCTGCTGGATGTCGCCCACCTCTTGCGCGTCGGACGCAACGAGACGTTCGCGGATGGCCTCCAGCGTGGCGAGGTCGGCCACCGCCACCGCGAAGTGATCGATCGCGCCACGTGCACCCTGGCGGCGACGGTCACCGATGATCTCGTCGGCCGGTACCTCGAACACGTTCAGGGCCGCGCCGCCGAGGTCGAGAATCTTCATCCACGGGTGGTCGCTGCGCGCAGCCATCTCGAAGGTGACCGTGGCACCGAAGACCTGCTCGTAGAAGGCGACGGTGCGGTGCATGTCGGTGGTGAGCGTCGCGACGTGGTTGAAGCCGCTGCTGATCGGCGGCTCCGACTCGCGCATCTCGACCGTCGCTGCTGCTGCGCCGGCCTCGGCCGCGATCGCAGAGATGGTGCGCGCGAGGTCGATGTCCAGTGTCGTCAGCGAACGGGTGGCGTGGGTGGTCAGTACGACGTGCACCGTGCCGGGGTAACGCACCTCGATGTCCGGATGGTGCACCGCCTCGTCGGCGGCCGCCGCGATCACAGGCACGAGTGCTGCTGCTGCCGCGTACGAGCCGGCGCGGAAGGTCGCGTGCAGGAAGCGTCCGCGTCGTTGCCAATCGGCAAGCCCGTCGTACGCGGCGTAGTCGCCAGGGTCGACCTCGGTGTACTGCATTGCATCATTGAATCACCCGCCCGACCTTGCGCCGACCAAGTGCGAGACTGTCGCCCATGAGCGGCTACTCGGTGCATCTGGTGGACGGCACCTTCGAGCTCTTCCGCTGCTTCCACGGGGCGCCGCGGGTGCGGACCGACGACGGGCGTGAGGTCGGCGCGGTACGCGGGCTCTTGGCCACGTTGGTGTCGCTGCTGGGTCAACCCGAGGTGACTCATGTCGCGGTCGCGTTCGACTCGGTGGTGGCGCCGCCGCCCGTACGCGGACGTCAAACCGACGAGGTGTTGATCGCGTCGCAAGCGGGTTTGGCTGCAAGTGCTGTGCGTGCATTGGGGTTGACGGTGTGGCCGACCGGTCGTTACCAGGCCGACGAGATGATCGCGACTGCCGCGTCGCGTTTCGCAGGCGATGTATCCGTGCGCCAGGTCGTGATCTGCTCGAACGACAAGGACTTCCACCAGTGTGTGCGCGGTGAACGCGTGGTGTGCCTCGACCGTGTGCGCAAGGTGCTCACCGACGAGGCAGGTGTGCGTGCGAAGTACGGCGTCGTCCCGCAGCAAATCCCCGACCTGTTCGCACTGGTCGGCGATCGTAGTGACGGGCTGCCGGGTGTCCCCGGTTGGGGCACCACATCTGCGGCGGCGCTGCTGCAGCGCTACGGAACCCTGGCGGAGATTCCGCTCGACGAGCACTCGTGGGACATCACGGTGCGCGGCGCCGCCCGTCTTGCGGCCGCGTTACGCGAGCACCGGGACGAGGCGCTGTTGTGTCGCGACCTGTCCGAGCTACGCACCGATTTGCCATTGCGCCAGAACGCGGCGCAATTGGAGTGGCTGGGCGCGCGACGAGGCCTGTTGGAGGACCTGTGCAGCCGGATCGGCGACGACTCCGTGCTGTCGCGCATCGAGCACGTCCGCAGGGTGTAGAACAAGACACGGGGATTACTGCCTTGACCTTGGGAGGGGTTCATGCACACTGCTCACGCAGACGCGCCACCTGACGCGCTGCCGAAGAAGATCCAGATCGTGCCGCTCATCGGCCTGCCGTTCTCGGCGGTGCTGGTGGGTCTGGCCGTCTACGCGATCGCCACGGACAGCTTCTGGCTGCTCATCCTGTGCCACGTGGCCGGTGGCGGCCTGTGGACCGCAATCGACCTGTTCGTCGGCCTTGCGCTCGGCCCGATCATCGGCTCGCTGCAAATGCCGGGCCGTGCCGAGTTCACCGCCAAGTTCATGCCGAAGATGGTCATCATCATGCCCACCGTGGTGACGATGACACTGGCCACGGGCTTGCAGATTGCGCTGCACCTCGGTCGCCTCGACCCGGGCGCGGCCGCGCACGGCTGGTTGGTGGCCTCGATGATCGTCGTCGGCATCATGGCCGTCGTCGCTCTCGGCATTCTCGAGCCGGCGAACATCGCCGTGCTGTGGCAGATGCGCAAGGACCAGCCGAACCCGGCCGTGATCGAGCGGATGATGAAGCGCTTCGTCTACACCGCCGGCATCACGGGCGTGATGCAGATCGCCACGCTGATCATCATGACGAAGGTGAGGACACTGTGAACGACGACATTCTGAACAAGCCGTTCCCCAAGGCCGTCGAGCTGGTGTCGCTGTCGCTCGCGTGCTCGATGGTCGGTGGCATCTGGCTGGGTTCGCATGCCAGCCCGAAGGCCGAGCACTCGCTGACGCTGCCGACAGTCCTGCTGATCGCCGGCGCCGTACTGCTGGCCGTGGGTGTGCTGATGGTGACTCGTGTGAAGGGGTTCGCCTGGAGCACCTGGGTGCGCGTCGCCAAGTGGGCGCTGCTCGCGTACGTGATCGAGAGCAGCCTCATCCTCTACGCGTTCATCCACAATCAGGTGCGCGGCTCGACGTTGGGCGTGGTGATCGGCCTGATCGCGTTGTTCGCGATCGATGTGCCGTTCCTGATCGCCACGACCGTGGCTCGCTACGACAGCTGACGCTGCCGTGGGCGGTCAGGTACCGCAGAACGTGACGTAACGACCGGACTCGGCCGGGGCAGGGAGTGCGAACTCTTCCAGCCCCGGCCGTTCCGCGTACGGGTGCGTGACGACGTCGACCATGCGGTGGAACGGATCGAGGTCGCCCTCGCTTGCAGCCGACAACGCAGCTTCCACGAGATGGTTGCGCGGGATGTAGATCGGGTTCACCGCGTCCATCTCCGCGGCGACACTCGCCGGGTCGCGGCCCTCGTCGTCCAGGCGGTGCCGCCAACGGTCGACCCAGTCGGCCAGCGCGGCGTGCATCAACCCGCCGCGCAACACCGTCGACAGGCCACGGAAGGTTGCCGTGTGGTCCAGCCGCGCCTCGGTCATCTGCGCGAGCAGGTCGTCGACCAGCGCCTTGTCGTCGTCGTGCTGCTGTGTCAGCCCCAGCTTCGAACGCATGCCACCCAGCCAGTGCTGCTCGTGGCGCGGCAGGAAGGTGTGCAGCCGCTCAGTCACGTGTGCCACTGCGGCCTCGGTGTCCGCGTCCACCAGCGGCAGCAGTGCTTCCGCCAGGCGAGCCAGGTTCCACAGCGCGATCTGCGGCTGGTTGCCGTAGGCGTACCGGCCGTACTGGTCGATCGAGCTGAACACGGTGGCCGGGTCGTGGTGGTCCATGAACGCGCACGGCCCGTAGTCGATGGTCTCACCCGAGATGGTCATGTTGTCGGTGTTCATCACGCCGTGCACGAACCCGATGAGCATCCACTTCGCGATCAGCGCGGCCTGCGCCTCGATCATCGCGTCCAGTAGAGCGAGCGGCGGCCGGTCGGCCTGCGCGGCCGCAGGATGGTGGCGGGCGATCGAGTACTGCACCAGGCGGCCGAGCAGGTCGACGTCGCCGTTGGCGGCTGCGTACTGGAACGTGCCGACCCGAATGTGGCTGGCGGCGACGCGTGTGAGCACGGCACCCGGCAGCATGCGCTCGCGCACCACCTGCTCGCCGGTGGCCACGACGGCCAAGGCGCGCGTGGTGGGCACGCCCAGCGCGTGCATCGCCTCACCGATCAGGTATTCGCGCAGCATCGGCCCGACGGCCGCCTTGCCGTCGCCACCGCGGGCGAATGGTGTGCGGCCGGACCCTTTGAGGTGCAGATCGCGGCGTTGGCCGTGGACGTCGAGCACCTCACCGAGGAGCAGCGCCCGGCCATCGCCCAGCCGCGGTGAGTAGCCGCCGAACTGGTGACCCGAGTACACCATCGCCACGCTGGCGGCCCCGTCGGGAACGGCATTGCCGGCCAACACGGCCAGGCCGGCGGGCTCTTGGAACCGAGCCGCGTCGAACCCCAGCTCATCGGCCAGCTCCGCGTTCAACGCCAGCAACTCGGGTGCGGGCGCCGCGGCGGCCTGCCACGGGGTGACCAGCTCGGGCAGCTCGCGCGCGTATGTGTTGACGAACCCGAACATCAGTTGGTCGGCGTGCCTCACATCGGCCACACCGTCACTCTACGGCCGGGCGGCCGAACGTAGCCCCGCGCGTGTCAGCGGAGTCAGGCCATCTGTCGG
>CAZREK010000122.1:0-7004 GCA_964598965.1 uncultured Bifidobacterium sp.
TACTCAGTGTTGCTGCGGCAATGGGAAGCCGCGGCCGACCCCGATGGCGCGCACCTCGATCACGAGCGGGCGCATCGTGAGCGCGAAGCGTCGCTGGCCCACGTGGGCGTGAAGGCGTACCTCAATGCGCACGGTGGCGCGGTGGCCGGCGCGCAACTGAAGGAAGTGCTCGACGCGTTCGTGCACAGCGAGTTCCTGGCCGACTGGGAGGCCGGCGTGGCAATCCACGGCGAAGCGATGTCGGCCAGCAAGATGGAGCGCACCGAACGGCAACGTCGCTTCGATGCGCTCGTCGCCATCTTCGCCGCCGCGGCCGGGTCTGGCGTACTCGCTGGGTTCGAGCCCACCATCAACCTGTTGTACGACCAGGCCACGTTCGAACACGCTCTCGCCGAGGCGTTGGGCGGCACACCCGAGCCACTCGACACCACCGTCGCCCACCGCTGCGAGACCTCCAACGGTGTCCTGCTCGACCCGCGCGACGTGCTCGCCGCCGTCGCCGTCGGCCACGTCCGCCGAGTCGTGCTCAACTCCGCCGGCGTGGTGGTCGACCTCGGCCGCAAGCAGCGCCTGTTCACCGGCCCGCTTCGCGAGGTGCTCCTGGCGCTCGCACGACACTGCGACTGGTGCGGCTGTCACCACACGCCCCGCGAGGTCGACCACCTACAGCCGTATGCCCACGCCGGCCCCACGGCCTCTTGGAACGGCGGCCCTGCGTGCGGCCACCACAACCGATGGAAGAACCGCGGTTACACCACGAAACGCGACGATCAAGGCCACTGGCACCACTACCGCCCGGACGGCACCGAGATCGGCTGGCGCGCCGCCAACCCAGTCCCCGGCGCGTGAGGGCGCGGCCTATGCCGTCAGCGCCACCATCAGGTCGATCATGAACTCCACGTCTTCCTGATCGACGGCTTCCCACGCGGCGATGCCGACGTCTTCCAGCGCCAGACGGCCCTTCGGGTCCTTGTCCATCGACAGCAAGGTGGAGCGGAAGGCATCGACCTTGGCGGCGACTCGCGGATGCATGAGGAAGCAGTGCGTGATCACGTAGATCTGGCTGCGCACGAGAACGTGCAACTGCTTGCGGACGGTGTCGGACAGCTCGTCGAAGGTCTCGGCGAGGAAGAACCCGATGTCGGCCTCGTCGCTGATGAGGCTCTTGGCCACCAGCACGTAGCTGGGTCGCAGCTGGATGCTGACGTTCGACGCATCGAGGTCAGCGGGCTCGATCATGATCATGCCCATCATGTGCACGTCGGGGTTGTCGGTGCTGGCGACGCGCGTGCCGGGCTGCAACTGCTCGATCGCGGTGATGGAGCCGCCTTCCTTGGCGGCAACGATTGCTTCGTCCGGCCGGCCTTGCGGGCGGGCGACGGCGACGAACCCGTGGTCGCGAACCAAGCGAGCCGCGTCGAACGGGTTGGCGTAGATCAGGTCGATCTTGTCGGCGGCCATGGCGGCATGCAGGCCGTCGAAGTCGTCGAACGTCTCCAGGTGGATCGCCTCGCCAGTGGCGCGCTGCAGCAACGTGTTGACGACGAACCAACCGGGCAGGTACTTGGTGTTGAAGTCCGGGCTGACGGTGAAGATCAGGCTCATCGTGCTCCCCCGTTCACATCAGGGTCTTGTAGAGGGCCGTGCACTCGGCCACCTTGGAGCGCGACGGCTTGCGGCGCACCGAGGTGTACCCGACGATACGACCATTGCGAATGTTGGGGACGACGGCCGCGTGCACCCAGTAGTAGCAGCCGTCCTTGCGCAGGTTCTTGACGTACCCGTGCCACTTCTGACCGGTGGAGATGGTGTCCCACAGCCCCTTGAACGCGACTGCCGGCATGTCGGGATGCCGCAGGATGTAGTGCTGCTCGCCCATCAGCTCTTCCAAGGGGTAGCCGGACATGCGCACGAAGGCTTCGTTGGCGTGCGTGATGATGCCCTTGGTGTCGGTGCTGGACACGATGAGGCGCCCCTCCGGGAAGGGGACCTCCTTGTCGACGACGAAGATCCGCCGCGAGTAGCCATCGAAGTAGTTGAGCTGGTGTTCCACGCCGACCTCGCCGTGGAGGTCGTCGGTGGTCATGTCACGCATTGCAGCAAATCCCTCCCGTGCCGCGTCGGTAGCACCACGGTACGCGGTCTTCGAAGCTCGACTGGACATTAGATACCACGGGAGGTACGCGACCAGGGCCGTTGGACCCGGTCCGCGGCCCGTCAGAGGCGGCGCAGCAGCTCGCTGAGCAGCTGTGCACGAGGCACCAAGGCGTCGATCAACACGTATTCGCCCGGTGTGTGCGCCCCTGCACCCACTGCTCCGAGGCCATCCAGCGTGGGGACCCCGCGGGCAGCGGTGAAGTTGCCGTCGCTGGCACCACCCACCCCGACCCCGACCACGGCGGGCAACCCGGCCGCCGCGGCCGCCTCGACCGCCAACGGGAACAGCCCGGCCGATGCGCTGGCCGGCATCGGTGGACGGCCGACCTCACCACGCACCTCCACGCGTGCGGCCGGTACCGACTGCACAGTGGTGGCGGCCAGGCGGGCGAAGGCTTGCTCGACGCGTTCTTTCTCCCCCGCTTGCTCGACCCGCACGTCCACGACGACTCGGGCCATGTCCGGGACCACGTTCTCCGCTGTACCCGCCGACGCCATCGTGGGGGTGACAGTGGTGCCCCGCGCAGGGTCGGCGATCAGCGGGACCTGGGCGACGAGCTCGGCCGCGGCCAAAAGTGCGTTGACACCCTTCTCGGGCTCCAGCCCGGCGTGTGCCGCAGCACCGTGCACCACCAGCTCGAACACGCCGGTGCCCTTGCGAGCGGTCTTCAACGCCCCGCCGTCCGCGCTGGGCTCGAGCACCAGCACCGTTCCGCAGGCGACAGCGCGCTCTTCCAGCAGTGCCCGGCTGGTGACGCTGCCGACCTCCTCGTCGCTGGTGAACAGCAACTCGACGCCAGAAGTGTCGGCAAGGTCGGCCACAGCGTGCACGGCCAGGACGATGCCGGCCTTCATGTCGAACACGCCAGGACCGGTTGCCTTGCCGCTGGCAACGGTGAAGGGGCGGTCCTTGGTGGAGCCCGCCGGGAACACCGTGTCGTGGTGGCCGAGCAGCAGGACCTTGGGCGCACCGCCACCCACCCAGTGCACATGGGGACCATCCGGGCCGGCGATGACGGTGGCCGGCGAGCCCAGGCGGCGTTCGATGACCGAGGCCACGACCGCCGCTGACTCCGCGAGACGGGCGACGTCACGCGAGGGTGACTCTGTGTTCACCAGCAACTCGAGGTCCTCGAGCATCGCGTTCAGATCTGCCACGTCGACATTGTGGCCGCTGTACGTGTGAGACTCGTGTCATGCGGCTGCAACGGACCTCGACCCTCCTCCTTTCCGGAACCCTCTTGATCACGCTCGTCGCCTGCAGCGACGACGACACTGCCAACCCGGCTTCCACCAGCGAAGCGCCGACGACAGCCGCGGCGACCGGCGATCTCAGCTTCACGCTGCAACCCGGCACGCTGCAGCTCGCGGTGACGGATCTGACCCCGGGTGTCGAGGTCGAGCTGGCCGCTCCAGATCGCCAAATGACGATCACCAACGTCGCCGACGAGCAAGGCGCGACGCTGTTCCGCGACCTCACCGCGGGTGATGGCTGGCAGGTGACGGTCGGTGACGAAGTGAGTGGCCCGATCACCATTCATGCCGCCGACGAGGTGCCACCTGCGTCGCTCTACACGGACGAGCAGACTCTGCTGCCCGCGGGCGGCTTCGGCTACATCGTCACCCGCGACGGCACCACCCTCAGCGCCAATGTGGTGCTGCCCGGCCCCGCCGAGGAGGGTCCGTACCCCACGGTGGTGGAGTACAGCGGTTACGCGCCCAGCAACCCCGACGACGCGGCCTTCGCCCAGCTGTACACCACGCAAGGCTTCGCCTACGTGGGCGTCAACATGCGCGGCACCGGGTGCAGCGGCGGCTCGTACCGGTTCTTCGAGACGGTCCAGTCGCTGGACGGCTACGACGTGATCGAGGCGGTCGCCGCCCAGCCGTGGGTGCTGGACCACGAGGTCGGCATGGTCGGCATCAGCTACCCGGGCATCAGCCAACTGTTCGTCGCCGCCACGCAGCCGCCCAGCCTCAACAGCATCACGCCGCTGTCGGTCATCGACGACAGCTTCCGTAGCACCCTGTACCCCGGCGGCATCCTCAACACCGGCTTCGCGGTGGAGTGGACCCAGCAGCGCATGGACGACGCCAAGCCCTACGGTGAGGCCTGGACGAAGACCCGCGCCGACGACGGCGACACGCGCTGCGCCGACAACCAGGAACTGCGCCTGCAGAACCCGGATCTGGTGCAGGAGATCGACGAGAACAACTTCTACTCGAACCCGCTCGGCGACTCGCTGGCCCCGACCACGTTCGTCGACAAGATCAATGTCCCGGTGTTCCTTGCGGGCGCATGGCAGGACGAGCAGACCGGTGGCCACTTCCCGGCGATGATCCCCAATTTCACGTCCTCGCCCCACGTGTACGTCACGCTCGTCAACGGTCTGCACACCGAAGCGCTGTCGCCCCCGATCGCGGCTCGCTACTTCGAGTTCCTGCAGCTGTACGTCGGCAAGGAAGTGCCCAACCTCACCGCGGCGAACGCCGCGGCGCCGGTGTTGGGCGGAGCGATCTGGGGAGTCACCAAGTTCGAGGCCGCTCCCAACCGCTTCGAGGGAATGACCTACGAGCAAGCACTGGCCGCCTTCGAGGCGGACAAGCCGGTGCGCGTGCTGTTCGAGCAGGGCGGCGACGCCGACTTCTCGCCCGGTACCCCCGAGCCGAACTTCACGGCCGAGTTCAGCGCATGGCCGATCCCCGAGGCCGAGGCACGCAGCTGGAAGCTGGACGGCTGTGGCTGCCTCACCGAGGGCGACGTCACCACGCCCGGCGAGAGCAGCTACGTGGCCGACCCCGCCGCACTTCCCGCCACCTTCTACGAGGGCAACGGCAACGACGTGTGGAAGGCCGATGTCAGCTACGACTGGGAACCCTTGCCTGACGGCAAGGGCCTGGGCTTCATCACGCCGGCCCTCGCGCAGGACACCGTCGTCGTCGGGCCTGGTTCGGTGGACCTGTGGATCTCGTCCAGCGCCGCCGACACCGACTTGGAGGTCACCATCAGCGAGGTGCGCCCCGACGGCACGGAGATCTACGTGCAGAGCGGGTGGCTGCGCGCCAGCCAGCGGGCACTCGATGAGGCTGCCAGCACTCCAGTGCGTCCCGTGCACACCCACCTGGAAACTGACGCGGCGGACCTTCCGAGCGGCGAGTTCGTGCCGGTGCGCGTGGAGCTGTTCCCCTTTGCACACCCGTTCCGCGCCGGCAGCCGTATCCGGTTGACGATCGACGCCCCCGGTGACAGCCGTGCCGTCTGGGAGTTCCGCACCATCTCCAATGGCGAGACGGTGACGGTCGCTCACGATGCCGAGCACCCCTCGCAGCTGGTGCTGTCCGTCGTGCCGGTGACCGTCACCGCACCGGCCCCGGCCGCGTGTGGTGCACTGCGCGGACAGCCGTGCCGTGACTACGTCCCAGCATCGAATGGTGGCTGACGCTCACAGCGATCTCTCAGGAAAGCCGGAGGGTGTTCCCAGCGTCGTCACCGACGATGGGGGCATGACCCTCCTCGATGCGCCTCCCGCGGACGCCACGTTCGCGCCTCCGACACCTGTCACGACCGACGACCCGACCCTGGATGCACCCCCGCGCGACCCGCGGTGGGTGCGTCCGGCGGTCGTGGCGCTATTGGTCGTCACCGGTGCGCTGTACATGTGGAGCCTCAGCTCGCTGGGGTGGGCGAACGACTTCTACTCGGCCGCGGTGCAGGCCGGCACGAAGAGCTGGAAGGCGTTCTTCTTTGGTTCCAGCGACTCGGCCAACTTCATCACCGTCGACAAGCCACCGGCTTCGCTGTGGGTGATGGAACTGAGCGCGCGCATCTTCGGCGTGAATTCGTGGAGCATCCTCGTGCCCCAAGCTCTGGAGGGCGTCGCTGCCGTCGGGCTGCTCTACCTGACGGTCAAGCGTTGGTTCGGACCCGTCGCGGGCCTGATCGCCGGCGCGGTGATGGCCACCACGCCGGTGGCCGCGCTGATGTTCCGCTACAACAACCCAGACGCGTTGCTGGTGCTGCTGATGGTCGCCGCCGCCTACGCAGTCACCCGTGCCATCGAAGGCGGTCAGACCAAGTGGCTGGTGTGGGCCGGCGTGTTCCTCGGGTTCGGATTCCTCACCAAGATGCTGCAGGCGTTCACGGTGTTGCCCGCGTTCGCGCTCGCCTATCTGCTGGCCGGGCCGCCGCAGCTGGGCAAGCGGCTGTGGCAGTTGCTGCTCGCCGGCGCGGCGATGATCGCTGCGATGGGTTGGTGGGTGGCCATCGTCGAACTGTGGCCGGCCGACAGCCGCCCCTACATCGGCGGGTCGACCGACAACAGCGTGCTCGACCTGGTCTTCGGCTACAACGGCTTCGGGCGGCTCACCGGCAACGAGACCGGCAGCGTCGTCGGGGGTGGCGGCCAGGGCCAGGCGGGTGCGTGGGGGCCCACCGGCTGGACGCGCATGTTCAACGACTCGTGGGGTGCACAGGCCTCGTGGCTGATCCCCGCGGCGCTGCTGTTCGCCGTCGTCGGCCTGGTCATCGCCGGGCGCCGCACGCGCCTGGACCGCATGCGTGCCGCAATGATCGTGTGGGGCGGCTGGCTGTTCGTCACTGGCGCCACGTTCAGCCTTGGCGAAGGCATCATCCACGAGTACTACGCGGTCGCACTCGCCCCGGCCATCGGAGCCCTGATCGGCATCGGCGTGACCATGATGTGGACGGTGCGGCGCCTGTGGTGGTCGAGGGCCGTCATGGCCGGTGCGATCGCAGTCTCCGCGTGGTGGGCCTACGAACTGTTGGTGCGCTCGCCCGACTGGCATCCGTGGGTCGAGTCGAGCCGGCTCGAGCCCGCCGCCGGCGG
>CAZREK010000123.1:0-6978 GCA_964598965.1 uncultured Bifidobacterium sp.
GGGGCGGGCAGGCTTCGTCCGAGGGGCGTACCCGTCGGTAAGTTCGCGGCATGGACATCAATGGAGCATCTGCAATCGTCACCGGCGGCGCCTCGGGCATCGGCGCCTCGTCTGCCCGCCTGCTCGCCCAGCGGGGCGCGAAGGTGGTCGTCGCCGACCTCCAGGAGGAGAAGGGCAAGGCTCTCGCCGACGAGATCGGCGGCGCCTTCTGCAAGGTCGACGTCACCAACACCGACGACATCATGAACGCCGTGGAGATGGCCAAGAGCATGGGCCCGCTGCGCGTGCTGGTGAACTCGGCCGGCATCGGCTGGGCGCAGCGCACGGTCGGCAAGGGCGGTTATGAGACGGCGGCCAACCTCGATGCGTTCAAGAAGGTCATCGCCATCAACCTGGTCGGCACCTTCGACTGCATCCGTATCGCCGCCACCGCCATGTCGCAGACCGAGCCGCTGGAGTACGGCGAGCGCGGTGCCATCGTCAACATCGCTTCGGTCGCGGCGTTCGACGGCCAGATCGGCCAGGCGTCGTACTCGGCCTCGAAGGGTGGCGTCGTCGGCATGACCCTGCCGATCGCCCGCGACCTCGCCGCTGTCGGCGTGCGCGTGAACACGGTGGCCCCCGGCCTGATCGACACCCCGATCTACGGTCAGGGCGACGCCAGCGAGGCGTTCAAGGCCAACCTGCAGAAGGGCGTGCTGTTCCCGCAGCGCCTCGGCTTCCCCGACGAGCTCGCCTCGGTCGTGGTGGAGTGCGTCACCAACAGCTACCTCAACGCGGAGAGCATCCGCGTCGACGGTGGCATCCGCATGCCACCGAAGTGACCTGACTGCTGCTGGGCGCGTTCGGTCTCGAGCAACGGGGCCGGATGCGCCCAGTCTTGCCTCAGGTGGTGTAGTCGGCGTTGATGCGAACGTAGCCGTCGGTGAGGTCGCAGCCCCACACGGTGGCCGCAGCAGGACCCCTTGATCCGTCCGGAGCGGCGAGCGTGACGTGGATGCGCACGTCGTCGCCCTTCATGTAGGTCGACAGCGCTGCCAGGCCGGCGTCGTCCAGCAGGGCCGGGTAGACCTCTTGCGTGCCGAAGCGGATGATCACCTGTGCCTGATCGACCTCGTCGGCGGTGGTGCTCTTGCCCACGGCCATCGCCACGCGGCCCCAGTTGGGGTCGGCGCCGTGGACGGCCGTCTTCACCAGCGGCGAGTTGACGATCGCCTTGGCCACCCGCTTCGCCTGGGCAAGCGAGGCAGCACCGTCGACGGTGACCTCGATGAGCGTGGTGGCACCTTCGCCGTCGCGGGCGACCTGTTTGGTCAGCGACTCGGCCACCTCGTAGAGGGTGGCTTCGAAGGCGGCGACGTCCACCGACCCCGCGGCGCCACTGGCGAGGATGACGGCCGTGTCGCTGGTGGAGGTGTCGGTGTCCACCGAGACGCAGTTGAACGTGCGGTCGATGACCGACCGGAACGCGCTGTCGAGCGTGGCCGCGTCGAGCGCAGCGTCGGTGAGGAACACGGCGATCATCGTCGCCATGTCCGGCTCGATCATGCCGACGCCTTTGGCGACGCCGACGATGCTGGCGCCACCCACCGAGGCCGATGCGGTCTTGGGCACCGTGTCGGTGGTCATGATGCCGCGGGCCACTGCGGCGGCATCGTCGCCCGGCAGTGGCACGGGCAGCGCAGCGACCCCTGCGCGAATGCGGTCGATGGGATAGCGCCGGCCGATCACGCCGGTGGAGGCAATGAGGACTTCGTCGGCTCGGCAGCCGAGCTTGGCGGCCACACCGGCGACGACCTCCTCGGCGTCGGCCAGGCCTGCGTCGCCGGTGGCCACGTTGGCGTTCTTGGAGATGACCACCATCGCTCGTGCCGAGCCGTCGGCGACATGGCGGCGGCTGACCAGCACGCTGGGGCCGGCGAACGAGCTGCGGGTGAATACGCCGGCAGCGGCGCAAGGAGCATCGGCGGCCACGACGGTGAAGTCGTCGGTGGTGTCCTTCACACCGACGTTGGTGACGTACGCGCGAAAGCCTTGCGGAAGCGGGAGTGCGGGGCTCATGCCGGCTGCAGCAGATGGTTGCGGATGCGGCGGAACAGTTCGCCGACCTGATCGACCCCGTCGAGACCGAGGGGGGCGATGAAGTGGCGGCGCACGCTGGCGACGTGGTCCGGCGCGGCGGCCTCCATCTTGGCGCGGCCCGCTGGCGTGAGATGGGCGTACATCACGCGGCGATCGTTGTCGCACGAGGCGCGCGACACCCAACCGAGCTTGACCATGCCGTCGAGGCGACGTGTGAGGCCGCTGGGCGACAACCGCAGCGACGACGCGAGGTCGCACATGCGCATGCGGTTGTCCTCCGCCTCGGACAAGAAAACCAGCACCTCGTAGTCGCCCATCGTCAGGCCATGCGGAGCGAGGTCGTTCTCGAAGGCCGACATCAAGTCGGGGAGAGCAGTGATGAAGGACCGCCAAGCGTCTTGCTCGGCGGGCGTAAGCCACTTCGACGCCATGTGCTCACCTTATCGCAAGAGTTGCTGGCGGTAACTGTTGCGAACACAACTATTGCTAGGTATGGTTTACAACATGACACAGCTCACCACCCCCACCGCACTGGAAGCACTCACCGCCGGCACCTGGACCGTCGACCCGAGCCACTCGAACATCACGTTCGTCGCTCGCCACCTCGTGGTCGCCAAGGTCCGCGGTCGCTTCACCGACTTTGCCGGCACCATCACCGTCGCCGACGACCCGCTGCAGACCAAGCTCGAGGCCACCGTGCAGGCCACCTCGGTGAACACCGAGGACGAGGGCCGTGACGGTCACCTGCGCAGCGCCGACTTCTTCGACGTGGAGAACCACCCGACCTGGACGCTGGTCAGCACCGGCATCGAGGGCGCGGGCAGCGAGTACGTGCTGCACACCAACCTGACCATCAAGGGCGTCACCAAGCCCGTCGACTTCGCGCTCGAGTTCGAGGGTGTCGCCACCGACCCGTGGGGCAACACCAAGGCCGGATTCACCGCCGAGGCCGAGATCAACCGCAAGGATTGGGGCCTGGAGTGGAACGTGGCCCTCGAGACCGGCGGCGTGCTGGTCGGCGAGAAGGTCAAGATCGTCCTGGAAGTCGAAGCCCTCAAGGGCTGAGCCCCCGGACCTGCAGAACAAGGAGTCGCCCGATGACCATCAAGCGTTTGAACCATGCGGTGCTGTACGTCCGCGACGTCAAGCGGTCGCAAGCGTTCTACACGGAGGTCATGGGCTTCCGCGTGCGCATGGCATGGGGCGACCAAGCCGTGTTCCTGCAGGCTGACGGGTCGGACAACGACCACGACCTCGCGCTCATGCAGGTCGGGGATCGTCCGGCACCGTCGCACTCGGTCGGCCTGTACCACCTTGCATGGCAGGTGCACACGATCGAGGAGCTCGCCGAGATGCGCGAGCGCCTCGTGCGAGCGGGTTCACTCGTGGGCGAGAGCGACCATGGCGTCAGCAAGTCGCTCTACGCCCACGATCCCGATGGCATCGAGTTCGAGGTCATGTGGGCGGTGCCTCGAGCCGATTGGCCCACAGAAGTGGGCACGTGGCGACTCGACATGGCGGCCACCCTTGCGCGGTGGCCCGGCGTCGACACCAGCGAGCAGTAGCCCCTCGGCTGCTTGCGACTCAGCGACCCAGCACGGCACGCAACGCAACGTCGAGCGTGCCGTGCTGGAAGCTGTAGCCACTGGCCTGCAGCGCACGCGGCAGCACGCGCTGGCCGGTGAACAGCAGGTTGTCGGCCAGTTCGCCACCCAGCAGCAACGACGGCCCGAACCTGGGCACGGGCAGCACCGACGGGCGGTGCAGCACGTCGCCCAGCGTGCGGGCGAACTGCTCGTTCGTCACCGGCTCGGGCCCGGCGAGGTTCACCGGGCCGTGAACATCGGACGAGAGCAGGTGCAGGATCGCCCCGACCTCGTCGGGCAGTGAGATCCAGCTCTGCCACTGGCGACCGTTGCCGAAGCGACCACCGGCGAACAGCTTGAACAGCGGCAGCATCTTCGCCAGTGCTCCACCCTTGGGGGTCAGCACGATGCCGGTGCGCAGGTGGGCGACACGAGCGCCGGCCGCCGAGGCAGCAGCGGTGGCACCCTCCCATTGCACGCAGAGGTCGGCGAGGAAGCCGTCGCCAGCGGGTGAGGCCTCGTCCAACTGCTCCTCGCCGCGGTCACCGTAGAAGCCGATGGCCGATCCGCTGAGGAACACCTTCGGACCGTTCGTCGCGGCAGCGATCGCTTCGGCGAGCAGCGTGGTCGAACGCACACGGCTGTCCACGAGCTCCCGCTTGTACTCGTCGGTCCAGCGATGGTCGCCGATGCCCGCCCCGGCCAGGTGCACGACCGCATCGGCGCCCTCGAGCGCGTCGGCGGGCAGCGCACCCGTGGCCGGGTTCCAGAGGATGTCAGTGTCCTCGGGGTTGCGGCGGACGAGTGCCACCGGCTGGTGACCGGCAGCTTTCAAGGCGGGGACGAGGGCAGAACCGATGAGGCCGGTGGCCCCGGAGACGATGACGCGCACGGCACGGCCAACCGATGGCCGCAGACGGCTATTCCGGACGTATGTGTGACGCCTGTCAGTCGACGTGGACGGGCACGCTGACCACGACCGTGTCGGGGCGGTACAGCAGCCGCGCCTTCAACGCGAGCGCGGACTGGTTGTGCAGCCACTGCGCGGTGACCTTGGTGACCGACTCGGGGATGACGACCGTGATGATGTCGTCGTCGCTCTCGTCGTCGATCTCGTCGAGGAAGCTGAGCACGGGGCGGGTGAGCTCGCGGTACGGCGACGACACCGTGTGCAGTTCGATCGGGATGTCGTACTGGTGCCACTGCTCGTGCAACATGCGTTCCTCTTCGGGGTCCTGCACGACCGAGAGCGCGAGGATGCGCTCGGGGTTGAGGCTGCGGGCATAGCCGATGGCGTCGAGCACGCCGCGGTTGACCTTGCCCACCAGCACGACGACGAAGTGGGTGCGCCGCTTGGCCTTGTAGCCCTCGGGAACGACCAGCGCCTGCTTCACCCGCTTGTAGTGCTTCCCGATGGTGAAGAAGATCGTCACCATGATCGGGATGAGGGCCGCGGGGATCCAGGCACCCTCCGTGAACTTGGAGACGACGACGATCAGGGCGATCAGGCCGGTGGTGAACGCGCCGATCGCGTTGATCACCAAGCTCATCCGCCAGCGGGGTTCCTTCAGCCGGATGTGGTGCATCACCATGCCGGACTGGCTGAGGGTGAAGCCGGTGAACACGCCGAAGGCGTAGAGCGGGATGAGCGCGGAGATGTCGCCCTTGAAGACCACGATCAGGACGCTGGCCACGACCGCCAGGAAGATGACGCCGTTGGAGAACACGAGACGATCGCCTCGGTTGGCGAACTGGCGCGGCAGGAACCCGTCCCTGGCGATGATGCTGGACAGTCGCGGGAAGTCGGCGTAGGCGGTGTTGGCGGCGAGGATCAGGATCGAGAAGGTGCCGATCATCGTCGCCCAGAACATGAAGCCCTTGCCGTCGTACAAGTACTGCGCCATGAGGCCCAGGCCGTTGCCGTCGCTCTCGCCGCGGTAGGGCTTCAGGTGCGAGGCGAGGATCGACACACCGAGGAAGCAGGTGCCGAGGATGCCGGCCATCCACAGCAGGGTGGTGGAAGCGTTCTTGCTCTCCGGCTTCTTGAACGCGGGCACACCGTTGGAGACGGCCTCCACACCGGACAGCGCGACCGCGCCACTGGAGAAGGCTCGCAGCAGCATGTACAGGCCGAGACCCTTGGTGAGGTGACTCATCTCCAAGGCTTCTTCGGAGAGCATCGACTCGGGGATGGGGCCGACGTGCTGCACGAAGATGCGGTACAAGCCGGTGACGATCAGGATGATCAACATCAGGATGTAGAAGTACGTGGGGCCGGCGAAGACGGCGCCGGACTCCTTCACGCCGCGCAAGTTGGCCAAGGTCATGATCAACACGCACAGCAGACAGACGGGCACGGTCCACTTGCTGTCGAACCCGGTGGCGGTGCGGATGGCGAGCACGCCACCGGCGACCGACACGGCGACCGTGAGGATGTAGTCGACCAGCAGTGACGATCCGGCGACCAGGGACGGGATGACGCCGAGGTTCTCCTTGGACACGATGTAGCTGCCGCCGCCGCTGGGATAGGCGTGGATGGTCTGGCGGTAGCTGAGCACCACGATCGCCAGCAGAACGCAGACGATGATGGCGATCGGGATGATCGGCCCCCAGGCGCGGCGCCCGACCTCGGCTTGCAGCAGCAGCACGACGAGGATTTCGTCCGTGGCGTATGCGGTGGATGAAATGGCGTCGCTGGCGAAGACCGGGAGGGCGATCTTCTTGCTGAGCCGTTGGTGACCCTCATCGGCGGTGGCGATCGGACGGCCGATGAAGAGGCGCTTGAGCGACTGGAAGACGAACATACGGATTCCGAGCCTATGTCGCGTTACAGTTCCGCGCTGTAACCCCAGGAGGGAACACCGTGCATGTCGTGATCGTGGGCTGTGGACGAGTCGGATCGTCGCTTGCCCGCCAACTGGTCGGGGAGGGTCACACCGTGGCCATCATCGACCGCAAGAAGGAGTCGTTCGAGCGGCTGGGCAAGGACTTCACCGGGCAGGTGCTGTCCGGCATCGGGTTCGACCGCGACCTGTTGGTCGAGGCGGGCATCGAGAAGGCCGAGGCCGTTGCCGCCGTCACCAACGGTGACAACTCCAACATCCTCATCGCCCGCGTTGCTCGCGAGAACTTCGGCATCCAGCGAGTCGTGGCCCGTATCTACGACCCGCAGCGCGCCGCCGTGTACCAGCGGTTGGGCATCGCCACCGTGGCACCATCGCTGTGGACCACCGAGCGCGTGCTGCGCCGCCTGCTGCCCGACGGGCCGTCGGTGGAGTGGACCGACCCCAGCGCGAAGGTGTCGCTGGTG
>CAZREK010000124.1:0-6976 GCA_964598965.1 uncultured Bifidobacterium sp.
GCCAGCGTGCCGTTGAACTTGCGCCGGGCGATCTCGGCGAAGCACTCGTAGGTGCCCTGCAGAATGCCCTGAGTGCCGATGTAGATCCACGAGCCGGCCGTCATCTGCCCGTACATCGTGAGACCCAGCGATTCGAGGCGGCGGAATTCGTCCCAGTTGCCCCACTCGGGCACCAAGTTGCTGTTGGCCAGCAGCACACGCGGCGCCCATTCGTGCGTGCGGAACACGCCCACAGGCTTCCCGCTCTGCACCAGCATCGTCTCGTCGCCCTTCAGCGTGCGCAGCGTGCGCGCCATCGCGTCGAACGCATCCCAGCTACGCGCCGCCCTGCCCGTGCCGCCGTACACCACCAGGTCGTCGGGGCGCTCGGCCACCTCCGGGTCCAGGTTGTTGTGCATCATCCGGTAGGCCGCCTCCTGCGGCCACCCCAGACAGTTCAACTCGTTCCCTCGCGGGGCCCTCACCGGGCGCGCACCTGCGGACATCACAGAACCTCCAACTCTCCGATGACGGACTCCACCGCGGTCAGCAGGGAGCCGTCGGCCAACAGGAACTCGGCCGCCCTCAGGTCGGGCGACAGCCAGCGGTCCGGGCCCGGCCCGGCAACCTTCTCGCGCAGCATCTGCAGCGCGGCGCCCGTTGCGGGCGACGGTGCCAGCGGCCCGCGCAGGTCGATGGCCGCTGCCGCACACACCAACTCCACCGCCAGCACGCGGCGCAAGGTAGCCACCGAGCGGCGCAACGCACGCGCCGCGGCCCAGCCGTTGGACACGTGGTCCTCCTGCATCGCGCTGGTGGGCAGGCTCTGCGTGGAGGCCGGTACCGCCAGGCGTTGCGCCTCCATCGCCATCGAGGCCTGCGTGTAGTGGGCGATCATCATCCCGCTGTTCACGCCCGCGTCGGGCGACAGGAACGGGGGCAGTCCGTGCGAGCGGGCGACGTCCAGCATGCGGTCCGTGCGCCGCTCCGCGATCGCACACAACTCGCTGATGGCGATGCGCAGGAAGTCGCAGGCGAACGCCACCGGCGCGCCGTGGAAGTTGCCGCAGCTCTCCACCCGGCCGTCAGGCAGGATCATCGGGTTGTCGATCGCCGCCGCCAGCTCGCGCTCGGCCAGCGTGCGTGCGAACGCGAACGTGTCCAGCGCCGCGCCGTGCACCTGCGGGGTGCAACGCAGCGAGTACGCGTCCTGCACGCGCGAGTCGCCCACGCGATGGCTGGCCACGATCGCGGAGTCCGCCAGCAGGCGGGTGAGGTTGCGCGCGCTGACGGCCTGGCCCACCTGCGGGCGCAACGCCTGCAACTCGGCGGCGAAGGCCCTGTCGGTGCCCAGCAATCCCTCCACCGTCATCGCCGCGGTCAGGTCGGCCAAGCGACCAAGCTGGCCGAGGTCGTGCAGTGCGAGGCACAGCATGCCCAGGATGCCGTCGGTGCCATTGATGAGCGCCAGCCCCTCCTTGGCCCGCAAGGTCAGCGGGGTCAGCCCGGCGTCCGCGAGCGCGTGCACTGCGGCCTGCACGCTGCCGTCGGCGGTGAACACCGTGCCCTCACCGATCAAGGGCAGCGCGCAGTGCGCCAACGGGGCCAGGTCGCCGCTGGCGCCCAACGAGCCGTGCTCGCGCACCACCGGGGTGATGCCCGCGTTCAACAGTGCCACCTGCAGATCCACCACGTCGGGTCGCACCCCGGAGTGCGCCATCGACAAGCTGCGAGCGCGCAGGAACAGCATCGCCCGCACGACTTCCCGCTCCACAGGGTCGCCCATACCTGCAGCATGCGAGCGCACCAGCGACACCTGCAGTTCGGCCGTGCGCTCGGCGGGGATGAACCGCGTCGCCAGCGAACCGAACCCGGTGGTGACGCCATACACCGGCTGCCCGCTCTCCACGAACCCTTCCACGAGCGCCGCCGACTTGGTCATCGCCGCACGAGCTGCGTCGGCGACCTCCACCGTCGCGCCACCGCGCGCCACTGCCACCACATCTGCGATCTCCGGCGCACCACCGGTGAGCGTCACATTCCCCACGGACCACCCCTTCGGCCCGCATGTTACGCACGGCTCACCCCTAAGGGGATCGCCACCTCTGCCCGGCCGTGTCGGGCAGCACCACCACCGGCACGCCCTCGGCATGGCAAACGTCCAGCAGGTGCGGATCGCTGGTGGCCGCCGAGGCGCTGTGCGCGAGGGCTGTCGCCACCACCACGCAGTCGGCCAGCGACACAGCGCACCGGGTGCGGTGATAGTGACGGGAACGCAGCAGGCCGGCCTGCAGCGTGACGTCGGCACTGATGGCCGGTGGATCGGCGAGACCGAGTTCGGCAAGGTCCAGCACGACGTCGTCGGCCGGCACACCGTCGTCGTCCGTTCCGCATCGTGGACTGGTTCCATCTAGCGGAACCGAGTGGTGTACAGTGCCAGGCGATTCAGTGCACAGGGGGTAACCGTGTCCTTCCCGTCCGACCTCGAGATCGCCCGCGCCGGCAAGCTGGCGCCGCTCACCGACATCGCGGCACAGATGGGCATCGGCCCGCACCTGCTCGAGCAGCACGGCGACGAGCTGGCCAAGATCCGCCTGGAGGCGCTCGACGAGCTCAGCGACCGCCCCAAGGCGAAGTACGTGGTGGTCACGGCCATCACCCCCACCCCGCTGGGCGAGGGTAAGACCACCACCACAGTCGGCCTCGGCCAAGCGATGCAGCACATCGGCAAGAAGGCGGTCATCAGCCTGCGCCAGCCGTCCATGGGCCCCACCTTCGGCATCAAGGGCGGCGCGGCCGGCGGTGGCTACAGCCAGGTCATCCCGATGGAGTTGTTGAACCTGCACCTCACCGGCGACTTCCACGCGGTCACGGCTGCGCACAACCTGCTGTCGGCGATGGTGGACAATCACCTGCACCAGGGCAACGAACTGGATCTGGACATCGACAACATCACGTGGCGCCGCGTGCTCGACGTCAACGACCGCAGCCTGCGCAACATCATCGTCGGTCTCGGCGGTAAGGCCGACGGTGTCACCCGCCAGACCGGATTCGACATCACCGCCGCCAGCGAGGTCATGGCGATCCTCGCTCTCTCCACGTCGCTCACCGACCTTCGTGCCCGCATGGGCCGCATCGTCGTCGGCTACAACCACGCGGGCGAGCCCGTCACTGCCGAGCAGCTCAAGGCGGCCGGCTCGATGGCCGTCATCATGCGTGAAGCGCTCAAGCCGAACCTGCTGCAGACCCTTGAGCACACTCCGGTCATCGTGCATGCAGGCCCGTTCGGCAACATCGCTCATGGCAACAGCTCCATCGTCGGCGATCTCATCGGCATGCGGTGCGGCGACTACCTCATCACCGAGGCCGGCTTCGGTGCCGACATGGGCGCCGAGCGCTTCTTCAACATCAAGTGCCGCACCTCCGGAATGGTGCCCGATGCCGCAGTGCTGGTGGCCACCGTCCGTGCGCTGAAGGCGCACAGCGGCAAGTTCAAGATCGTCGCCGGCAAGCCGCTGCCCGCGGAGCTGCTGGCCGAGAACCCCGACGACGTGCGCGCCGGCGCCGCCAACCTCATCAAGCAGATCGAGAACGTGAAGGTGCACGGCGTGTCGCCCGTCGTGGCGATCAACGCGTTCCCCGGCGACTTCGCCAGCGAGCACCAGGCCATTCGCGAGATTGCGGAGAGCGTGGGCGCCCGCGTTGCGGTGTGCACCCACTTCTCCGACGGCGGCAAGGGTGCGACCGAGCTCGCTCAGGCGGTCGTCGCCGCTTGCGACGAGCCGAGCTCGTTCCGCTACTGCTACGAGGCCGACCAGACCTTGAAGCAGAAGATCGAGTCGGTTGCCACCAAGATCTACGGCGCCGCGGATGTGGAGTACTCGCCAACTGCCAACACCCAGCTCGCTCGCTACGAGAAGCTCGGCTTCGGCAACCTGCCCGTGTGCATCGCCAAGACCCACCTGTCGATCAGCGGCGACCCCAAGCTGAAGGGCGCACCCACTGGGCACACGCTGCACGTGCGCGAGGTCCGCGCCAGCGTCGGTGCCGGGTTCGTGTACCCGATCTGCGGCGACATGACCACCATGCCCGGCCTCGGCTCGGCTCCGGCCGCCAGCATCATCGACTTCGACCAGAACGGCGAGATCGTCGGGTTGTCATGAGCATCGATCCGACCGGCGAATTCGAACGCACTCCCGGCGGCGCCGTCCTGATGGACGGCATCCGCTTGCGCGGCGAGATCATCGCGGGGCTGCGCGCCACCATCGAGGCCGCAGGCAACCCGCCCGTGTGCCTGGCCACCGTGCTGGTGGGTGACGACAAGCCCAGTCAGCTGTACGTCGCCAGCAAGCGCAAGCTGGCAGGCGAGGCAGGCATGACCTCCAAGCACGTGGAGCTGCCGGCCACGGCCACGCAGGCTGACGTGGAGAAGGCGGTCGCCGCCCTCGCCGCCGACCCGTCCGTGCACGGGATCCTGTGCCAGCTGCCGCTGCCTGCGGGCCTGGACCCCGAGCCCGTGCTGGCCCTCATCCCGCCGGAGAAGGACGTCGACGGCCTCACCGAGCGCAGCATGGGCCGCCTCGTGCGTGGCCTGCCAGGTCACGTCGGCTGCACTCCCCTGGGCGTCATGCGCCTGCTCGAGCGCTATGGCGTCGCCACTTCCGGCAAGCGCGCCACGGTCATCGGTCGCAGCACTCTCACCGGCCTGCCGCAGGTGTTGCTGCTGGGCCGCAAGGGTGTCGATTGCACCGTCACTCTGGCGCACTCGCGCACCAGTGCACAGGACATGATCGACGTCTGCCGCCAGGCCGACATCATCGTCGCCTGTGCCGGCCAGGCGCGGATGATCACGGCGGAACACGTGAAGCCAGGTGCCGCCGTCATCGACGTGGGCGTGTCCCGCACCGAGGCGGGCATCGTCGGCGACGTCGACTTCGACGCGGTGCAGGCCATTGCAGGCGCCATCACCCCGATGCCCCGCGGCACCGGCCCGATGACGATCGCCTGCCTGTTGGAGAACACCCTCTCGGCTGCCCGCATGCAGGGCGCATTCCCGGGCTGACACGACGATGTCCACGGTCCAGTCCATCGAGCGGGCGTTCGCTCTGCTGAAGGTGCTGGCCGGTGGCCCCGCGGGCGTCACCGAGATGGCCGAACGCGCTGGGCTCCCCAAGAGCACCGTGTCGCGCTTGCTGTCCACGCTGGAGGATCTCGGCGTCGTCGAGCAGGTCACGGCCGGCGGCGTGTACCGCATGGGTGGGGCAATGCTCGACCTCGCCGGCGCCGCTGCACCGGGCCGCTCGCTGATCTCCGTCGCCCGCCCACACCTGGCCGAGCTGAACCGGCTGATCGGCGAAGCCGCCGGCGTGTCCATTCCCGACGGGCTGGAGATGTTCTACCTCGACCAGCTCACCCCGGTCAGCGAGCTGCAGGTGCGCGACTGGACCGGTACGCGCATCCCCATGCACGCCGTGCCCTCGGGTCTGGTGTTGCTGGCCGAGGACGACGCGCTCGCGACGCAGGTGGCCGCCTTGCCGTTGCAGAAGTTCACCAAGCACACCATCACCACCGCGACTGCCTTGCGCAAGCGCCTCGTGGAAGTGCGCCACGACGGCTTCGCCTGGGCGTTCGAGGACTTCGCCGAGGGCCTCAACTCGGTTGCTGCCCCGTTCCGCACACGTGACGGTCGTGTGGTCGGTGCGTTGCACGTGTACGGTCCCGCATCGCGGTTCCCCGGCGAACGCGACCCGGCCGCCATCGGCGAGCTCGTCAAGACCACCGCAGCGAAGATCAGGATCGATTGAGGTACCACGTGGAGCAGTACGACTTCATCATCGTCGGCGGCGGTTCTGCCGGATCCGCCTTGGCCAACCGACTCAGCGCCGACCCCGGCAACCGCGTCCTGGTGCTGGAAGCCGGCCGCCCCGACTATCGCTGGGATGTATTCATCCACATGCCCGCCGCGCTGATGTTCCCGATCGGCAGCCGCTTCTACGACTGGAAGTACGAGAGCGAGCCTGAGCCGTTCATGAACGACCGCAAGGTGTACCACGCTCGCGGCAAGGTGCTGGGCGGCAGCAGCAGCATCAACGGCATGATCTTCCAGCGCGGCAACCCGCTGGACTACGAGCGTTGGGGTGCGGACAAGGGCATGGAGACGTGGGACTACGCCCACTGCCTGCCGTACTTCAAGAAGATGGAAACATGCCTCGCCGGCGAGGACGAGTGGCGCGGCGGCGATGGTCCGTTGGTGCTGGAGCGTGGCCCGTCGCAGAACCCGCTGATCGGCGCGTTCTTCGAAGCCTGCCAGCAGGCCGGTTACCCGCTCACCAAGGACGTCAACGGCTACCAGCAGGAGGGCTTCGCCCGTTTCGACCGCAACGTCCACCGCGGCCGTCGCCTCAGCGCTGCCCGCGCCTACTTGCACCCGGTGATGGGCCGCCCCAACCTCACGGTCATCACCCGTGCGTTCGCGCACAAGGTGCTGTTCGACGGCAACAAGGCCGTGGGTGTGCAGTACGAAGCCCGTGGCAAGACCCGCACGGTGCACGGCAAGGAAGTCGTGCTGTGCGGCGGCGCGTTCAACACGCCGCAGTTGCTGCAGTTGTCCGGTGTGGGCAACGCGGCCGAGTTGCAGCAGCTAGGCATTCCGGTGGTGCACGACAACCCCAACGTCGGCATGCACATGCAGGACCACCTCGAAGTGTACGTGCAGCACGCGTGCACTCAGCCGGTGTCGCTGCAGCCCAACCTGCAGCTGTGGCGGCGTCCGTTCATCGGCCTGCAGTGGCTGTTCCGCAAGGGCCCCGGCGCCAGCAACCATTTCGAGTCCGGCGGCTTCGTGCGTTCCAACGACGACGTCACCTACCCGAACCTGATGTTCCACTTCCTGCCCATCGCCGTCCGCTACGACGGCACCGCCCCCGCCGGCGGCCACGGGTACCAGGTGCACATCGGCCCGATGTACAGCGACGCCCGCGGCTCGGTGAAGGTGGTC
>CAZREK010000125.1:0-6969 GCA_964598965.1 uncultured Bifidobacterium sp.
GTCGACCCGTCCCATGGCCAAGCCAGCCGGGGAGTACTCGAGCCGGATGCCTTCGACGCCCTGGCCACCCTCGCCCCCCCCGGTGTCGGCTCCGAGCCGAAGCCGGGCGTCCAGCCCCCCCCAGCCGATGCGCTCCACCGTGAGCACGACGAGTGGCCAGACGCGCACCGTCACCAATGAGGAAGCGAACTACGTTCGCACCCCGCACGGTGGCGGCCCTGGCGGGCCGGGAGACGCTCTAATGCCGGCCTGCGGCCGGTAGCAGGGCCGTTCGAGGGGTCAAGCGGACGCTCCCGGCGCTGCGTACGGAATCCGCAGGCGGATTCCTATGAGCTCTCGACGACGCTGCGCGTCGTCTGAGATCCAAACGCAGCACAGGTCGCTTCCCCGCTTGACCCCTCGCCCGTTCCCCGCTTGCCCGTAGAGAAGAAGGCACCGGGCGGCCAGCTTGGGGAAGTCGGGTCGTCCGGTGCCTTCCCCGACACGGAAGGAACCGCCATGAACACCCACACGACCACCCCCGACCTGCTCTTCACCACCTGGAACGACCCGGCAGTCACTACCGGCATCGCAGCCGACAGCGACGACGCGCTCGTCACCGGCAGAGATGCCATATTCGACTCGTGCCAATGTCTGGCTGGAGGTGCACGATGAGAGCGGCCGTTGATGCCGTCGTGTTCCCTGTCGAGGTGAACGTGCGCGCCTGGGAGGTTGACTTTGGCGGTGTGAGCTTCCCGGTTCAGCATCAGTATGTGGAGATGCTGTGGCTGCCGGTGATCGGGCCTTCGTCGGCATGGTTGTTGCGCCGCCTGGGCGGTTGGGCGCTCGCGTGCCCAGAAGGCTTCACTGTCGTGTTGCCCGAGCTGAGCGAGTCACTCGGTCTCGGCTGGTCATCTGGGCCGAACTCGTCGTTGCAACGCTCGATGCGCCGGTTGATCATGTTCGGCCTGGCCAGCTGGGCCGATGCTTTCGAGGTAGCCACTGTGGCCCCCGCTCTCTCAGAGCGGCAGCTCGCGCGAATGTCGCCAGGATTGGTCCGCGCGCACGATCGAATGGTGGGATGCGGCAGCATCGGCTTGTCGCGTTGAGTTGCCGCGAACTCGCCGTCTGTCAAGGCAACCGTCTGCACATGAACGCCGCAGCAACAGCCCGTGCGCGGGGGAGCCGGAGTGCGAGCAGCCCCGACGTGGTGTTAGCGGAGCTCGGCGAAACCGCTTGGGGTAAACGGCCTCCTGGTCAGAGCTTCCCGACAGCTGCGGTTCGCCCGTCCACCGATCGGACGACGAACGACAGGTTTGTTCCGGATGGGGCTGCGTAGTGCCATACGTTGTTCGAGACCTTGATCGTCTTGCCGTCGATCAACACGGCGTCGATCTCGTCGGGCACAATGCCAACCACGTGGATAGGTCCGTCGTGATCCTGGGTTGCGGAGTAAGCGAGCCCAGTTCGGATAAGAGAGTCATCAGCGCAACCAGTTGACGTTCCATCTCCAATGGCGATCTCGAAACAGATTTCCGGTTTGTCGGGCGTTCGGGAGAGGCTGACCTTCACGACTCCGTCCGCGAGTGCGATCGAGCCAGCCTTCGCTGACTGAGCTGCGGACACCGACGAGCTGAAAATGGGGGCCTCGTTGCCCGAGGTAGCCGGCATGATTGTGCTCAGCGTCGAGGCTTGTTCAACCAAGCCGACGTCCGCATCCACGCCACGATCCCCGCTGGACTGGCCAGAGAGCGCCGAAGCTCCGAGGAACGCACCCGTGACAGCTCCGATGGAGAGAGAGCTGGTGACCAACACTTTTCTGATTCTGTCCACGGCAGATCCTCGTTCTCTAGGGGGAGTTTCGGCGGCAGTTCGCGTACCAGGTCCCGGCGGTGTAGCTGGAACAGATGGACCTGCTGTTGAGATCCGAGTGGCCGGGCGAGTAGGTCGTGCAGAGCGAGCCGGCGTAGACGTGCAAGACGTGCCCTGCAACCTCGATGTTGTAGTACTTCGTCCAAGTTCCGGAGGAACAGCCCGACATTCCATAGCCGCTGTTGCTTTGGTTGTAGCTCGAACTGCTAGCAGCGACAGCAGGCCACACAGGAATGGGACCCGCACCGGTGCCCCAGTAGGTGCTCCAAGCAGCAGCAGCTATGGACGCACTACCAGCAAAGACGGCCAAGGCGAGTACGAGACTGGCAAGACACCGGCGAAGTGCGGCGTGCACGAGACCACCTCCAGATTTCATCGACCCTCGCCCGCAATCATAAGAGTGATTGCCGATACGGTCAACCGGTAGATCCCCTGCGACGGTCCTCGTCCGAGCGTTGCGCAACGTAGCCAGCCCAGTCGCCCCCGGCGGCGTGGGTCCAGCGGGCGGCGGTGGTCGGGTAGAGCCCGATGAGATCCGCAACGATCGCGGGTGGGATGTCGGCGGCGAGGTCGAGGAGCACGTCGGTGCGCAACTTTGCTGAGCTGATGCCGAGTTGACGAAGCCGGTTGGCGAGCGTTTCGGGGTCGAGGTGGCAGCCGGCGAACCCACCGGGGAACAGCCATCGACTGGCTGCGGTGGCGTCCGAGGCTGATCGTCCTCGGCGTGTCGCGATGAGCGCTGCGACGCACGCAGCAACCGGTTCCGCCAGCGTCACCGGTTCACGGCCGAAGCGGATCGTGACCGTGGCGTCGTCGATGGTGATGTCGTCGATGGTGAGTCGGACGAGTCGAGCGGGGAACTGGCCGTAGCAGCCGACGAGGAGCCCGCTGACACGATCGACGAGGCTGATCGTGTCATCGGTGAGCAGGCGTCTGATTATCTGTTGGTGGGCGCCTGGGGTGAGTCGACGAGCGGGCCATCCCTGCGTGCGCTTGGCGATGTCGAGCTCGCAGCACAGTCCTCGCCGATGTGCCCATCGGAGGAAGTCGCGCACTGCGCGTCGAGACGGGGGCCCGGCCAACCACAACTCGACATCGGCCTGTGTGCAGGTCGCGAGCACCAGTCCGTGACTGCGCAAGAAGGTGAGGAACTCGACCGCTCGTGCGATCCGTGTTCGGGCCCAGCGATCGTTGGTCGCCGCGCTGGTGGCGGCGCGATGACGAACGCGGCGCAGTACGTGCCATGTCGAGAACGCGTCGACTGTCTGCCGGTCGGTGGTGTCGGCGATCGCGTCGACCTGGCCGGCGATCCACGTCTCGAGACGGGCGACCATCTCGTCGCGGGGCTCGATCAACCCGGCCATGACGAGCTCGGCACGTAACCGGTTGACCGCGAGGCTGTCGCCGAGGGAGTCGATCCCCTGATGCGTCAACGCCACTTCACTGGTCGCGAGTGAAGTGATGCTGTTGGCAGCGAAGGCGGTGGTGAGCCAGCGCACGACCGCCCGCGGTCGATCCGTGGCCAGCAACGACGTCCGCAGGGCGGTGAGGTCCACGCTGCTGTTGACCGTCAACGTGTCGAACACGTCGCCGAGGCTGCAACGCCAGCAGTGACCGTTGCGGTAGAGGCGGTCCTCGACACCGCATCCCGAGCACACGCTGAACGCGGGGAGGCCGACACAGTCCGAGCACTGTCCTGACGGGTGCCGCGGATCGGGGCGGCGAACCTGGCCGCACCCATCGCACGCGGCTCGGGCCTCGAGGCCCTTGTGGTGACAGGTTGTGCAGACCGGCCCGGAGGCCCACACCACCGCGACCGTCGCGACCCGTCTGCATCGCGAGCAGTGCACCTTGCGGCGCGAGCACGGCTCGCAACGGAAACGGCCGGTGCGGACACCGTCGCAAGGTCGTTCGAGTCCGCACTCGGCACAGATGGCGGTGCGACGATTGCATGCGCGACACAACGAGGTGCCGTCGTCGAGCCGGCGGGCCGGGCGCGCCAGCGTGGCGCATCGGCCGCAGGTCTCCCAGCGGGACCGGTCCTTGTTGAAGCAGACGCCACACACCGCAACCCCGTCCGAGTCGCGTGTTGTCACCCGTCCCCACTGCCCGCAGCGACCGCATGTCTCGGCCCGGACCCGGTGAGCGCAATTCACGCAGGCCCGGTGACCGTCGATGCGTTGCGTCAACCAGTCGCTGCGCCCGCAGCTCACACACCGTGGCGCCGCGATTCCGACCGCCCCGCCTGCGACGAGTTCGGTGACGAGCCGGTCGATCACTGGTGGTGCCGTCGTTGATCCGTGCAACACCGCGACCTCGGTGAGCGCGCCGACCAACCAGCTGGCCTGCCGGAAGGTGGGGGCTGCCCGACCGACCGCTGCGACGACGTCGTCGTTGTCGTCGAGGGCCGGCAGCCATCTCCGCAGGGTGGCGGCCGCTGTGCGATGCAGTTCGGTCATCAACCGGTGAGCAGTGCGGCGCTTCGCGCACGTGTCACACAGCGCCACACCGGTCTCGGTGCGTGTCGACACCGGCCGCACCCGGTCGCAAACACCGCAGGGTTGCCGCCGCGATCGTGCGGTGCAGGTGCCGCACCGCCCGGCCTTGAGCACCAGCCCCGACCGGCCGCACGTCGAGCACACCTTCGCGGTCACGAGTCAGGAACGATCCTGGCTCGCTTCGGGCGCAGCGCCCGCACCTCACCAGCACCGTCACCGCCAGCACCGGCGGCGCGGCGCTTGCGAGCCGGCGACGCCTCGGTGACCGGCTCGATGAGATCGCTCGACGTGCACTCCAACGCGTCACACAACGCCATCAAGATCCGCAACGACAGCCGCTCCGGGGTCTGGGTCACCAACCGGTAGACCTGCGTCGATGACAACGCGATTCCGCGTTCCGCGAGCAGCGGCGCCAGATCCGTCGTCTGCCACAACCCTCGAGCCGCCATCACCTCGCGCAGCCGCCACCGATACCCGAGCTTGCGACCCGTCGTCATCAGGTTCCTCCAAACTTGAACCGTTCGTCGAGCGCCCGGCGAAGGACGACGTTCTTGTAGTCCGACGACACACCGGTGTAGATCGCCGTCGTCGACGCCCACGCATGGCCGACCTGTTGCTGCACGAACAACGGATCCCATCCGTCCTCGATCAGATGCGTCACATACGAGTGCCGCAGACAGTGCGGACCCAACTCCGCTGGCAGACCGAGCTCGTCGCGGTAACGGGCGAACACCTTGTTCACGTAGACGATCCCCATCCGGCTGTCACGCTCGGTCGGCCACAACACCGGCGACGACGCCGCGTAGAGCGGCCGCACCTCCGACACCCACTCCTGCACGACCTCGACAGCCCACGGGAACACCGACAACACACTGCGCCGTCGCGGCGGCCCACCCGACTTCGCCTTGCCCCACCGCACCGACAACACCCCGACGTCACCGAACTCCGGTGCCTTCGGGTTCCGGCCGAAATCGACCGTCTCGAGCATCGTCAGCTCACGCCGCCGCAGCCCCCAGCCGTAGGCGACCTTCAACACCGTCGCGTCCCGGAACGCCGCCAACCAGCCCTTGCGGCCACGCGCCCGAACGTCCTCCACGCGCTGATCCGCGTGATCGAACAACGCCTGCAACTCGACTCGCGTCAACGGCCGGTTCCCCGGGCGGCCCTCGAACTCCGAGCGATGCTGCACCGTGTTCCACTCGTGACAGATCTGCACCGGGAACGACCCGAACCGCGCCTCGCACTCCAGCGTCCAGCCGTAACGAGCATCGCAGATGTACTCGCAGAACAACGACAACGTCACCTGCTCACCACGCACCGTCGAATGAGCCACCTTCCGCTCCGACACCGCCGCCGCAGTCCACTCCTCCAGATCCGCCGGCCGCCACTGCCACGGGTACTCATTCGTCCACCGCGCGAACCTCTCCACCAGCGTCCGGCGCGCAGCAATCGTCGACGGCGCCAAGAACCGAGACTGCTGCTGACGGCCCCACCCCTCCAACATCGCCGCAAACACCTGATCCTCCGGGTGCAACAACGACACCCCACCCACCAACGACAACGCAGCTGCGCCCGGCAAGATCCGATCCCCCACACCTTGCATCATGCATCAGATGCAACTATCATGCAACACACGGACCGAGAGACAGGCTCTATGCCAGCCTGCCGGACCGTCTCGGCATCACGCCCCAGCACACGACCCACTCGAAGCAGGTCAGCCATGCCGAGCTACACCGCAACCACGATGCACACCTACTTGCATCGGATGCATAAGCGACAGAAGTGGCTCACCCCGATCCTTGGCCCCACCGCCACCCTCGTCCTGCACCGCCTCGCCCGCTACCTCACCAGCGCCCCCGAGTGCGCGTTCACGCCCAGCGAGCTTGCCGCCACCTTCGGCCTAGCCAACACCGACGGCTCCCCGTCACCCGGCTTCACCCGCGCCATGCACCGCCTCCAGATGTTCGGCATGGCCCGCACCGTCGGCAGCCACATCGAGATCCGCCTCATCGTCCCGCCGCTATCGCAGCGCCACGTCGGCCGCATCCCCGCCTACCTACGCACCGCCTACCCCTGGCCGACCACTCAGGCATGAAGAATCAAGAGCTGGCCCTGGCCACCGACCCGACCGACGTCTCATCAAGGAAGTGACACCTGCGCCGCAGATGCCTCGCGCGATTGGTGGGGAGTCCAGCACCATCCGCGCGATGTAGTTCGCTTTTCGACCTCTGAGCAGGATAGATCCCAGATCGAGAGCAACCCGTTGTAGTTTCCGGCACCGCACGCCGTAGCCTCGCGCGCGACAACCGAAAAGCAGGTCGAGCGACCCCGGATCAGGGGGCCGCTCGACTGTCGACCTGTACGGAAAGGAAGCTCCGCGGTCTCGACTGTAAGGCAGTCTAAACGGCAGTTATAGCCGTTCCGAGGGATCCGCTCCCAATCCGCAGGTGGCGGTGGTCACGTAACCATTACCTACCTACGAAAGGAGGCAGCCATGAAGGTTGCCCCGTTCCACTCTAAGAAGCCCGGTACGAACAAGTACCACGACGAGAACAGTTGCACCGAGGGCAACAACATCGAGTCCGTGAATCGACCCCCCGGCACCGGTGGTCACCCGAAG
>CAZREK010000126.1:0-6948 GCA_964598965.1 uncultured Bifidobacterium sp.
CTCCTCGCCGGCGCGACGACGCCACCAGGCGAACAACACGAAGGCCAGCACGAGCACGAAGAACAAGCCGGTCCAGAACTGGGCTGCCTCGCCCATCTCGCCGTGCTCCTCCAGGGTGCTGGAGATGACCTCGCGAGCGGCGCGACGCTTGTCCTCCAGCTCCTCGCCGCTGCCGGCGGCCAGCAGCGTGCCGATGAAGCCGATCCCGGCGAGCGCAGCGATGATCGGGCCGAAGGTGCGCTGCCAGTTCGGCCGGAAGGCGATCGCCAACATGCCGAGGGCGGCCAGTGGCACCAGCACGACCGGTACGTGAACGAGCAGGGGGTGGGCGGGAAGCCCGAACAGGTTTTCCATGGTCATGCGCTCCTTAGGAAGTCGATGATGTCGGCGAGCTCTTGGTCGGTGAGGTTGAACCCCGGCATGCGGCCCTTGCCGAACAGGATCGTCATCCGCAGCGGTTCGTCACCCAATGACAGCATGCGCGTGGGGTCGAGCGCGGGAGCGTCGATGGCACCTTCCAAGTTCGCGCCGTGACAACGAGCGCACGACTCTTGGTAGATCGCCTCGCCTGGCGGCCCGACGTACAGGTGCCCGCCCTCCTGCGCCTTCTCGCCGCCGCCTCCGCCACAGGCGACGAGTGTGCCCGCAGCGACAATCAGCGCCGGGCCGATCAGCAGGCGCAGGGTCGAGTTCTTCCACAGTCGATGGGTGCCGTCCACGTCGGCCATTGTGGTACCCCCAGGGGTATGCCTCAAAGGGACCAAGGTCCCCTCCGCGATCGGTGTGACCGATGACCCGCATCAATCGTGTTCGGCGAGTTCGCGGAACTCGTCGGGCACAGACGTCGCCCGGTCGAACGCAACGCGAGCGTACCCGACGGCCCCCTTGCCGAACTTCGACCGCACGGCATCGACCGAATGGTCCAGCGCCCATCTGTCCGAGTCGGTGTTCGGCCGAAGCAGGTCGAGCTGGATCGCCGGCTGGTCGATGAGGTGCGACACGGAAATAGCGAGCAATGAGATCTCGCGTTGTTGGGGATGATCGGCCAGACCCTGCTGCACCAACGCGGTCGCCGCTTCTGCGAGCGTGAGGGTGGCGGCGATCGGGTCGGCGAAGGTGCGTGACCGGGTGATGGAGCGTGCGCCGGCAAAACGGATGCGCACCGTGACACAGCGGCCGGCGCGCTGCTTGGCGCGCAACCGGCCGGCCACGCGGTCGGCGAGATGGCCGAGCACGGACGCGAGCAGGTCGTCGGTGGGGTGGCAGCGGGCAAATGCCGACTGCGCGCCCACGGAGCCGGCCCGGCCAGCACCGGACTGCACTTCACGGTCGTCGGACAGCGGGGCCAGCGCCTGCGCCCGAAACGGTGACTCGGCCAACTGCGCCACCGTGTGGATGCCGAGCTCGGCGAACTTGCGCTGTGTCGCCGGCCCCACGCCCCACAAGACCTCCACGGGCAGCGGCAGGAGGAACTCGCGCTCGCGGTCCGGGTGCACCACCAGCAGCCCGTCGGGTTTGGCGGCCTGCGAGGCGATCTTCGCCAAGCTCTTGGTGCGCGCCACCCCGACGGACACCGGCAGGCCGACGTCCTCGCGTACCCGCTGGCGGATGGCGCGAGCGATGACCTCGGGTGGGCCGAACAGGTGCACTGCACCGGCGACGTCGAGGAAGGCCTCGTCGATGGAGATGCGTTGCACCAACGGGGTGAAGTCGCGGAACACGGCCATGACGTCGTCCGCCAGGCGCTGGTACTCACGGAAGTGACCACGCACGAACACCAGCCCCGGGCACAGCTGACGCGCCTTCCAGCCGGCCATGCCGCCGCTGACGCCGTAGCGCTTGGCCTCGTACGAAGCGGCCAACACCACGCCGCCGCCGACTGCGATCGGCCGTCCGCGCAACGTGGGGTCCAGCAACTGCTCGACCGATGCGTAGAACGCATCGAGGTCGGCATGGAGCACCGAAGGAGTGGGCCGCACGCTTCTGAATCTAATCGAACATGTGTTCGCTCGACAAGTCCACGTCAGAGTGGACGCTCACCTGGCCACTGTTCCGGGCGCATCGGGTCGCTGCGCCGGCTGGGGTGATGCGTGGTGCCCAGCCAGTTCATGAACTGATCCAGCGGCACCGGGCGGCAAATGCCGTACCCCTGCGCCAGGTCGCAGGAGAACGTGCGCAGCAGCGACAACACTTCGTCGGTCTCCACGCCCTCGGCCACCACCTGCATGCCGAGGTTGTGGCCGAGTTCGATGATCGAGCGCACGATCACCTCGTCCTGCTCGTCGAACAACAGCTGCGTGATGAAACTGCGGTCGATCTTCAGCTCGCTGACCGGCAGGTGGCGCAGGTAGCTGAGCGACGAGTAGCCGGTGCCGAAGTCGTCCACCGACAGGCGGATTCCCTGCCGGTTGAGACGCTCGATCGTCTGGCGAGCGCGAGGCGCGTCGATCAGCAAGGAGGACTCGGTGATCTCCAGCGTCAACAGCGCAGGGTCCACGTCATGACGCTCCAGTTGGTGCATCACGCGGTCGGCGAGCAACTCGTCCAGCAGGTCGTGGGTGGAGAGGTTGACGGCCAGACCAAGGTGGTGGCCGGCGGCGCGCAGCCTGCGCAGGTGCGACACCGAAACCTCGAGCACGTGGTCCGTCACCTGCTTGATCAAGCCGGTCTCCTCGGCGACCGGGACGAAGTCCTCCGGTGACACCCAGCCGCGAGTGTTGTGCGACCAGCGAGCCAACGCCTCCACCCCGATCACCCAGCCGGTGCCGAGGTCGAGTTTCGGCTGCAGGTACACCTGCAGCTGCCCCGCATCGAGCGCGTTGCGCAGGTCGCCCAGCATCGCCAGACGGGCAGGCGTACGACGGTCGATCTCCTCGCGGTACATCTCGTAGCCGGTGTGCCGGTTCTTCGCCGCGTACATCGCAATGTCGGCCCGACGCAGCAGCACGTTGGCGTCCGCCGTCGGCAGCGTCGCCGGTGCCACGCCGATGCTCATCGTCACCACGACCTCCAGGCCGTCGATGGTGAACGGCTTGCGTGCGACGTTCATCAGCTGCTCGGCGAGCACCGTGATCTCCTCGTTGCGGCGCAGCGCGAGCAGCGCGAACTCATCGCCGGCAAGGCGCGCGACGAGGTCGGTGGGACGCAGCACTTGCACGACTCGCTGCGCGAACTCGGCCAGTACGCGGTCGCCGGCGTGGTGACCCAGCGTGTCGTTGACTTCCTTGAACCGGTCGAGGTCCATCAGCATCAGCACCGGCCACTCGTCGTCCGCGATGCGGACGTTCTGCAGCTCGGCATTGACCAACCGCTCGAACGTGGCGCGGTTGGGAAGCTCGGTCAATGGGTCGTGGCGCGCCTCGTAGTCGATGCGCTCGTGCAGCAATGCCTTGCGGACGCTCGGGGCGAACTGTTCGGCGATGGTGGCGAGGCGGGTGAGGTCGTCGTTGCGGAAGCGCTGGTGCACACCTTCGCGCTGTGCGACGGCGATCATCCCCAGCACGCTTTCCTCATCCGTCACGGGGGCGACCACGACGTCGCCCAGGGTGGCCAACTCGACCAGCCCGAGGTGGACCTGCGGATCGAGTGCGGTGGCCGCACCGCGCCCGGCAAGTTCGGCCCAGTCGGGCGCGTCTGCCGACGTGGGGAGGCCGGGTAACGGTTCGCCGACGTCGGCCCGGCGTTGGTGGCCCTCGCGGTCGAACACCACGACCCCGACGCGAGCCGCGCGCAGCAGCGTCGCGACCTCCAGCGCCGCCGCACCGATCACGTCATCGATGTCCAGCGAGCCGCCGACCCGGCCGACGAAGCCGTGCAGATCGGACAGATCGCGGAAGCGACCGAGCAGGTGCCCGTACCCCTGGGTGACGCCCCAGAACGCGATCAGGGGGGCGGCCGACACGACGGTCAACCGCGCATCGATCAGCGTCGGTGTGGCGATCGTGGCCGCGACAGCGGCGTTGGTGGGTGCCATCCAGGCCGAGATGCGCAGCTCGGCGCGCAGCCGGCGAGCGAGGTCGCCTTCCATCATCGCGATGATCAACGACACCAGCACCGACCCGGTGACCGTTGCGATCGCGGTCGCAGGCACGATCGCCAAGGCCGTGCGCACGGTGGACGCCGATTCGCCGCCCGTGATGGCGTGCATGATGTGGAACGACAGCACTGTCTCCACGGTGAACAAGGCCGAGTTGAAGAGCACTTTGAACCACTTGCTGCGCCGGATGACTGCGAGCACCACCACCGCGGCCACTGCGCGGGCGACGACCGCCGGCCCGGGAGTCAGGAACAACAGTGCGAAAGCTGTCGGAACCTCCGACAAGGAGAAGCTGATCGCCTCCCGCCGGAATTCGAAGTGGAAGACGGCGATCTCCGAGATTGCGAACAACACGCCCAGCGCCGGCAGCACCCACCACGATGCCGGCAGCAAGCTGTCGTCCCGGTCCGGAAGCATGGCATACGCAACCGCCGCGACGGCGAACAAGGTGCCACTGAACAGGCACGTGCGCACCACGGGTGACGGTCGGCGGATCAACTCCAACTGGTGCCCGTCCAGCTCGTGCCGCTCCACGAGGTGCCCGACCACGACGTACCGGACCACGAGGTGCCCGACCAGCTGGTGCCGCTCCACGACGTACCGGACCACGAGGTGCCGGACCACGAAGTGCCGGACCACGAGGTGCCGGACCAGGAGGTGCCGGACCAGGAGGTTCCGCTCCAACTGGTGCCCATCCACGAGCCGCCGCTCCAGCTGGTGCCGGACCACGAGGTGCCCGACCAGCGCGTGCCGCTCCACGACGTGCCGCTCCAGCTGGTGCCCAGAACGGTGACCTCACCCACGATCGGCGTGCCGTTCACGCTGATGTGCTGACCGTTGCGCGCCGCTTCGATGCTGCCATCACCGGTCGCGGGCGTCCACGCCTGCGGGCTAGGTCCGACGAAACGATCGACCACGCGGTCAACCTGGATCACGCCAGCGCCGGAGAGCGCTGGGTTGGTGGGCGTCGCCAGCACGGTGCGCTTCTGCAGCAGCGCCTTGACCTGGTCGTTGGTGAGGTTGGGGCGAGCGTCGAGCAACAGCGCCGCCGCGCCCGATACCACGGCCGCAGCCTGCGACGAACCGCTGCCCTTGAACAGCGTGTCGCTGACGTAGCCCTCCGGGTGCTCTTGGTCGACGCGGCTGCCGGGCACGCGCAGGCTCTCGATGTGTGCGCCAGGAGCGGCAACGTCGGGGTTACGCACCCCATCGCCGGAGGATGCCCAGGTCGGCACGCTGAAGGACGAGTTGCCGGTGGCTTCCACCGCGGCGACGGCAATCACGTACGGGTCGAGCGCCGGGCTGGTGAGGGTGGAGGACAGGTTGCCACTGTTGCCGGCAGACACGACGACGACGATGCCCGCCTTCCACGCGCGCTCCACCGCATAGGCGAGCGGATCGGAGGTGTAGGGCAGCGGCGACCCGCTGGCGTACGACAAGTTCAGCACCCTGATGTCCAACTGCGCGGCATGGTCGGTGACCCAGTCCACGCCGGCGATGACTTGGCTGATGTCGGTGGCGCCCGTGTTGTCGGCGACCTTCACCGAGACGAGGCCCGCCCCGGGCGCGACGCCCATGAACCACTCGGGGTGCTCGTCCGCGTTGCGCGGGCTCTTGCCCGGCTGACGACCGGCGATGATGCCGGCGATGTGAGTGCCGTGGCCGTAGGTGTCGAGGTTGCGGGCCTCCGCCAACTGCCCCTCGCCGGAGAGATCGACAGCGGCGACGACCTTCCCCGGCGCCGACAGGGCAGCGACCGGGGTGATGCCGGTGTCCACGATCGCCACGTTGATGCCACGGCCGGTGTACCCGGCGTTCCACAAGTCGCGGGCGCCGATCTGGTCGACGACGTTGTACAGCGACCCCAGGGGAAGGTTGTTGGACCCGTGCGCGAGCGCTGTGGAGCCCGAGGCGACGGAGACGGCGGCGACAGCGAGCGTGGTGGCGATCAGCGCCTGGAACGCGCGGCGTGAACGGCGCTGCACGTGGAGTGACCTGTCCGTGGTGAATCGCATGGCATGTCCCCTGTGTCGTGGCTCTCGTCGTGGCGCGACGAACGGGCTTCGCTGTGTGGATCGGTGCGGGTCGCGAGCGACTTGATCCGACAGGGGACAGCCATTCAGCAAGATTTCGTCAAGCTACCTCAGTGGGCGCGAATCGGCCAGCGGTTCGACGCGATGCCAGGCCACGAGCGACGCGATGACGATCACGCCGACGACGATCGTACGCTCGCCGACGTGGCCGGCGAGCAGCGCCGCACTAGCTGCGGCGAGGATGCTGAGCACCACGGCCAGGCGTACTTCACGCGCCCAATCGATGCGGCGAGTGCGGCGGACGGGACGGCGGGTGGCGGTTGCGGCGCTCATGTTCGCCAAGAGCGTGCGGGCACGCGCACCTTGCACTTTTTCGCGCGGCGGACCCGCGGCCTACGTGGGGTCCGCCCGTGCCCACTATGGTGAGCGGCATGGCAGTCCTCGACCGGCTCGACCTGTCCAACCGACTCGATCGGGCAGAGTACGAGCGCCGGTTGCTGGTGGGGCAGCGCCGCCTCTATCAGCTTCGTCTGCACCTCGGCGGTTTGATGGGTTCGGGCACGCTCGGACCAGGTCTGCTCGTCGTCATGGAAGGCCCCGACGCATCCGGCAAGGGCGGCGCGATCAAAGCGATGGTCGGCCACCTCGACCCACGCCACTACCGCGTCGTGTCCTACGCCAAGCCCACCAAGGAAGAGAAGGAGCACCACTTCCTGTGGCGCTTCTACAAAGAGCTTCCCGGTCTCGGCCAGATGGCAGTGTTCGACCGCAGCTGGTACGGGCGGGTGTTGGTGGAGCGCGTGGAAGGCTTCGCCACCAAGACTGAATGGAAGCGGGCGTACAAGGCGATCGTCGACTTCGAGGAGTCGCTGTGCTCCG
>CAZREK010000127.1:0-6916 GCA_964598965.1 uncultured Bifidobacterium sp.
GGCGCAGCGCTGAAGTTCATCCGCCGCACGGCCGGGCTGCCGTCGGCCAACGGTGCCGACCCCACCGGTCATGCGCTCTACCTCCGTCACGCGTGCCCCGATCAGTACGCGCGAACCACCACCCTGCTGGAACCCGTGGACTACCTCGCGCTGCGGTTCACCGGGCGCCGCGCCGCAACAACCGCCTCGATGATCGCTTCGTGGTTGACCGACAATCGCAAGGGCGCTGCGACGGGCTATGTGCCGTCGCTGGTGAAGGCGGCGGGCCGTGAGGCCGACCGTCTGCCCGAACTGCTCCCCACCGGCAGCATCGTCGGCACGATCACGAGCGAGGCGGCGACGCAGATCGGCGTGCCCGCAGGTGTGCCGGTGGTGGCCGGCCTGCCCGACCTGCACAGCGCCTGGCTGGGCTGCGGCACACCGGATCACTATCAGGCGCACATCGCCATCTCCACGACCGCGTGGGTGTCGTGCGCGGTGCCGTTCAAGAAGACCGACGTGATGCACCAGATCGCTTCGGTGCCCGGAGTTCAGCCGGATCAGTGGCTGGTGGTCAACAACCACGAGACGGGCGGCGCGTGCCTGCAGTGGCTGCGCGACCAGATCGTGCGCCCGGCCGACGCGCTGCCGGGCGAACAGCCGGTCGGCTTCGACGACCTCACTGCGCTGGCGGCGCAGGCGCCGGCCGGTTCGGGCGGTGTGCTGTTCACCCCGTGGCTGGCCGGCGAGCGATCGCCCGTCGACGACCGCACGCTGCGCGGTGCTTTCCTGAACGTGTCGTTGCGCACCGATCGCGCGGCGATGGTGCGGGCAGTGCTGGAAGGTGTGGCGTACAACGCGCGCTGGCTGGCCGAGGCGGTGGAGAAGTTCGTGAAGCAACCGCTGCCCAGCTATCGCATCCTCGGCGGTGGCTCGGTGTCCGACCTGTGGTGCCAGATCCACGCCGACGTGATGAACCGCACCATCGAGCGTGTCGCCGACCCACTGCACACCAACCTGCGCGGCGTGGCGTTGTACGCGGCGGCGCGCGTGGGCGTGATCGAGCAGGCCGACATTGCCGAGCGCAATCGGGTCGAGCGCGTGTTCACGCCCGATCCGGCGAACCGCGCGGAGTACGACCGCCTCTACGGCGAGTACCGCGCGTTGTACGGCACGGTGCGCAAGCTGTACCGCCGCCTGAACGGGCCGCGATGATCGCCGAAGGCGATGTACCGCACTACATCTGGACGGGCGAGCTGTTCGAGTGGCGCGGGCCCTCGCCGTACTTCTTCGTGGCCATGGACCTGGACGACAACGAGGACCTGCGCGAGATCGCCAATCGAGTGACGTATGGCTGGGGTGTCATCCCTGTGCGCGTGCGGGTGGGGCGCACGGAGTGGATGACATCGCTGTTCCCGCGCGACGGCCACTTCATGGTGCCAATGAAGGACAAGGTGCGCCGAGCGGAGTCGATGACGCTGGGCGACGACATCCACGTGGAGATGTGGGTGGAGCAACGCCACGGCCGCCCGGCGGGTTGATCCGCCGATTGGTTCAGACGGCGGGGCACACCGTCGCGTTGATCGTCCCGTCGAACGCATAGGCAATGCCATCGGCAGTGGTGTCGGCGTCCACAGTGAGGTGACCGGTCCAGGTGTCACCCGAAGTGCCACTGACGGTGTCCAGCTGCAACGTGACGCCCACGGTGGTGGTGAGGGGAGCGATTTCGTGCGACGACGAGATGAACGTCACCGGCTCGTCCAGTGCGCCCGCGGATGGCGTCTGCGTGGCCGACTGGCCGTCGTCCTGGAAGTCCACCCCGACAGCAGGGCTGAGCGAGGCGAGGTCCTCATCGCAGGTGTGAATGCCCGCCAACAGGTGCAGGCGCCACAGTCCGGACATGCTCTCGAACTGCACGAACTGGCTGTCGATGGCGAACTGCTCGGCACCGAACACAGCCTCGCCGGTGGAGGCAGCCGTCGTGGTGCCGGCGGAGGTGTCGGTGGCCTTCGTGCCACCGTCGTCAGAACACGCCGCGAGGGGCACGAGAAGGGCGAGCGGTAGACAGCGGAGCGTGCGAGCAAACATGGGCAATCCTCTCGAAGGGCGCGTTACGACCACGCACTGCTCGGTTGGACGAACCGGAAGCGGTCCGCGGTTCCCGAGCGTTCCCCGTCAGACGACGGTGGACAACCACGCAGTGAGATCGGCGAACACCTGGTGGTTCTCCGGCTCGTTGAACACCTCGTGGTACAGCCCCTCGTAGTAGTGGCTGGTCACCTGTGCGTTCACGGCCATGCGCTCCAGTTCCTTCGTCCCACCGATGTCCGCCAACTGATCGTGCGTGCCGTGCAGCAACAGCATCGGCAGCCGCAGCGATGCGTAGCGCTGCGGGAAGGATCGCATGGCCCGGATCAAGGCTGCACCAAGACCGGCCGACACTTTGCCCGTCGACACCAGCGGGTCGTTGCGATACGCCTCCACCACCTTCGGGTCGCGAGAGATGGTCGACGCGTCCAACCCCTGCGGCCGCAGCTTCGGTGCGATGCGGGCGATGAACAGCAGGATGCCGACCTGCCACTTGGGCAGGGAGTCGCCCAGCTTCAACGCCGGCCCGCTGAGCACCAACGCCTTCACCCCGGTCTGGTGGTCCAGCACGTGGCCCATCGCCAGGTTGCCGCCCATGCTGTGACCCAGCACCACCAGCGGCAGGCCCGGGTGCTCGCTTTCCACCAGCGCGCGGAACTGGGAGATGTCGGCCTGGAACTCGTCGTAGCGCTTGACGAAGGTGCGCTCGCCCCCGCTGCGCCCGTGACCGCGGTGGTCGAGCGCATGCACCGCATATCCCGCAGACGTGAGTACCTCGGCCACGTGCGCGTAGCGACCGGAGTGTTCACCCAGGCCGTGGAACAGCAGGATCGTGGCGCGGGCCTCCCCGTCCGGGAACCATGACTGGCGGAAGATCGACAAGCCGTCGAGTGACGAGGTGAAGGTGCTCTCCGAGTGACGCATGGCAGCAGTCTGCCCGACGCGACCGTGCCTGCAGTTGCTGGGTCCTAGAGTCGCACCATGACCACACTTGCCGATCGCCCCAACACCGCCCTCGTCGTCATCGATGTGCAGATCGGTGTCGTCGCCGGTGCGTACGACCGCGACCGCGTCGTCGGCAACATCGCCACGCTCGTCGCCAAGGCTCGCGCCGAGGCCGTGCCGGTGGTGTGGGTGCAGCACTCGGACGACGGCTTGGCCGAAGGCAGCCCGGAGTGGCAGTACGTGCCGGAACTGCCGATCGCAGCCGACGAACCTGTGGTGCACAAGCACTACGGCGACAGCTTCGAAGGCACCGACCTGGAGACTCGACTGTCCGAGCGCGGCATCGGGCGGCTGGTGGTCGCCGGCGCGCAGACCGACATGTGCATTCGGTCCACCCTGCACGGCGCCTTCGCTCGCGGCTACGACGTCACGCTGGTCACCGACGCGCACACCACAGAAGACCTCAGCGAGTGGGGCGCCCCATCGCCGGACAAGGTCATCTCGCACACCAACTTGTACTGGAGTTGGCAGGGTGCCCCGGGGCGAACGGCGGCGGCAGTTCCGACGACCGAGGTCAGCTTTCGCGACTGATCAGGTCGTCGAAGCGCACCAGCCAATGCATCGCCAGATCGGCGATGGTTGCGTCCGACGCCTTGTGCACGATCACGGACGCACCGGCGTAGGTGGCACCCGAGGCCAGCACGAGGTCGCGCATCGCGGCCGTCGAACTGCCCGTGGTGACCCAGTCGTCGACCACCAGCACCCGGTCGGCGGGGGACAGGTCCCAGGACCGGGTCTGGAACACCTCCGGCGTGCCGCGCCACGTCGGGTCGCTCTCCACACGCCGGTCGGCGCCGGGGTGGTTGCGGTCGTCCTTGCGCACCAAGACCAGACCGGCGCCCAGTTCGACCGCGACGAGTGCGCCCAGGATCGGGCCACGAGCCTCCGGCGCGCAGATCGCGGTGATGCCTGCCTCGCGATACGGCGCGGCCAGTGCAGGGCCCAACAGCGCCAGCAGCTGGGGGTTGCGCAGGACACCTGCGACATCGGGGTGTGCGTTGACGAGAGGGAAGTCCGCCGTCAGACGAGCGCGGGCGGCATCGAGGTCGAACGGCACCGAGCCATTCAACCAGCGCGCAGATCAACCAGCTAGTCGGCTGGCCAGTTCTCGGCCACGGCGAGCAGGTCGTCGCGCATCTCCGGGTGGCCGATGCTGGCCAGTGCCATGGCCCGCTCGCGAATGGTCTTGCCCGCCAACTCGGCCGTGCCGTATTCGGTGATGACGACATCGACCTGGTGGCGCGGCGTGCTGATGACCGAACCGGACGGCAGCTTGGGCAGGATGCGCGTGATCAGCTGACCGTTGACCGTGCTGGACGACGGCAGGCAGATCAGACTGCGCCCGTCGGCCGACAGACCGGGCCCGCTGACGAAGTCCTCGTGGCCACCGATGCCCGAGAACTGCGCGCCACCGATCGTGTCCGCCACGACCTGGCCGGACAGGTCGACGGCCAGCGCACCGTTGATCGTCACCATGTGGCGGTTCTTGGCGATCAGTTCGGGCGAGTTCACGATGCGCACGGGCAGGAACCTGACGGCGTCGTTCTCGTGCAGCCACTCGTACAGTTCGGGCACGCCGGCGGCGAAGGTGGTGACCGAGTACCGGTCGAAGATGCCCTTGTTGTTCGTGACCTTGCCGGCTTGGTGCAGGTGCATGAGGCCGGTGGTGAACATCTCGGAGTGCACACCGAAGTCGCCGAGCTGGCTCTCGGCGATCATCTTCGCCACCTGGCTGGGGATGCCACCGATACCGGTCTGCAGGGTGCACCCGCTGTGGACGTACTGCATCGCGTGCTCGGCGATGGCCACCTCGGCGCTGGTGGGAGGCGCGTCCGCGAGGTTCAGCGGTTGCCGATCGGTCTCCACCAGGAAGTCGATCTCGTCCACGCGCAGGCGGTGCTCGTGTTCCCCAAGGCCGAACGTGCGTGGGAAGTGGGGGCTGACCTCGACGATCAGCAGCCGGTTGGGGTCGGCCCCAGCACGGTGCAACTCGTCCACCGAAGCGCCCGCATGCACCGACAGGCTGACCCAGCCGTCGACCGGCGGTGCGGCCGCAGTCGCCATGACGCGCGGCGTGAGGTGATGCAGGATCGGCTCGAACCGACGGAAGTCAGCTGGCACGAAGTCCACGGAGGCACCGGCGTCGCGAAGGAAACGCTCAGCCGGACCGAAGAACCCGCTGCGATAGTGCACCCCCGGGCGCATGAACAGCTGGTAAAGGTCGGGGAGGAGCGCTCCGAACACCTCGAGGTGGGTGAAGTCCTCGCGCTCGCCCAGCGCATGAAGGAACCCGCCAGGCACCCCAGGCCCCAGCGGGACGGCCAAACTGTCGTCGCTGCGGATGGCTGCGACTGCCTCGCTCATCTCGTGGATCATGGCTCCAGGGTGCCGCGCAAGATGTCCCTTCCGACAGAGCCGAACGGCCACTACTGTCGCGACTGATGTTGACTCTTTCGGCGAAGCGTCGGCGACGGTGGAGGATTGGCCTCTGCGCGCTCGTCGTGCTGATCATCGCCGTGATCGTCGTGAAGCAGACCGTGCTCAACGACGACGTGCACGGGGTCTCCACCGAGGAAGCGCTGCAGGACTTCCGTGAGAACGCAACGCCCACCACTGGGGCCACGGCCGGCGAGCACGCCGGCGTTCCGGCCAGCACTGCGCCCACAAAGGCCGCCGCGCTACCCGACCCGGGCGTCTACCTCTACCGCACCACCGGGTTCGAGTCGATCGATGCGGTCGGCGGCTCGCGCCACGACTACCCCGACCAGACCACCATCACCGTCGTTCGACAGGGTTGTGGAGTCATGCTCACCTGGGACGCGCTGCAAGAGCGGCGCGACATGTGGAACCTGTGCGTCGAGGACGACGGGATCGCACTGACCACTGAAGGGCTCGCGTTCCACCAGTTCTTCGGGCAGAGCCGCACGGAGGAACTCACCTGCGATCGGACGGTCCTGCTGGTCCCCGACGACGGCACGCCGAGGTCGCCGGTGCAGCTCAGCTGTCTCCTGGGTGAGAATCAGTGGGCCCCGGCCTGGGAAGTCATGGGGTACGACCGGCTGACGGTCGGCACCGAGATCGTGCCCGTGCGTCACGTCCAGATGGTCGTGGCCGACAACGACGAGTACTGGGAACACGTCGTCGTCGACTGGTACCTCGACGAAAACGGCCTCCCGGTCAAGGTGCAGGCGGTGAAACAGTCGCTGTCGGACACCGCCTACGGCGATGTCGAATACAACGAGGTCTACACATTGGAGCTGTTGTCGCGAACGCCGCTCACTTGAACCGTGTAGGGTTTCTGCGGGGAGTCATCGTCGGCTGCCCGGAAATATGAGGTAAGGCAATGGCCATCGGCACCGTCAAGTTCTTCAATGCTCAGAAGGGCTACGGATTCATCTCGCGAGAAGGTGGCGCCGACGTGTTCGTGCACTTCTCCAACATCGAGGGCACCGGCTACAAGTCGCTCGAAGAGGGCGACTCGGTCGAGTTCGAAGTCGGCCCGGGGAAGAAGGGCGACGAAGCCCTGAAGGTGCGCAAGCTCTGATCAGCTGGGGTTCACGCCCCGCCACCACTGCAGCGGAGTGAGGTCGCGTCTGCCGGTCAACGGCAGGGGCACCTCCGCTGCGCCCATGCCCGCCGACACATAGGCGGCGGTCACAACCTGCAAGACCTCGCGCCCGAAGGCAGCCGTCATCAACGGTTGCATCGGGCGCGAGTCATTTGCGCGCCTCGCCGCCATGGCAGCCAGTTCGTCGAGCTGGTCGACGTAGCCGAAGTCGGCGAAGCCGGCGACCTTCGCCGCCCGCCGCCCCGTTTAGCGTTCGGTCACGGGGCGGCTTCGGTT
>CAZREK010000128.1:0-6890 GCA_964598965.1 uncultured Bifidobacterium sp.
GGGGTTCTTGTTCCGCAACGCGGCCAACGGGCCGCCGGCGAACGAGGTGGCATGCCCGTGGGGAAGGTGGAAGTCGCTCTCGTAGCGATCGGGCGTCATCGCCCGCCACTCCACGATCGAGTCGCGGAACCCGGGCTCCACGAACTGGCCGAACAGGTCGAGCCAGCGGGACGGCTCCGCGCTGTTCGCCCAGCCGCCGGGGTGGGCGTAGGGCGTGAACAGCACCTCCAGCGACAGCAGGTGGCGTCCATCGGGGTCGAGCGCAGGGTCGGCCACGGTGGGCGTGTTGGCGATCAGACCGGGGCGGTCGAGTACCTCGCCGCGAGCCATCAGTTGGTAGCCGCGGTGCATGTCGGCGATCGATGGTGCGATTGCGTACGTGCACGCGAGGTCGTCGGGCACACCCGCTTCCGCGGCGGCGCGCAGATGCGGCAGCCGCGACAGCACCGCGTCGATCTTGCTCTCGTAGCCGTCGTCGTGCGGAATGTCTTTCCAACGGGCCACCAGGTCGCGAGCCTGCGGCGGCGGGTCGCGCAGCCACGACAGGAACGTGTCGTGCGGGTTGCACGCGGACACGACGATGTCAGCCGTGATCTCCGTGCCGTCGGCCAGCTGTACACCGCGCACGCCCTTGCCTTCACAGGTGATCGCGGTGACCTTTGTGGACGTGCGCAAGTGGCCGCCGAAGGACTCGAACGCCTTCTGCAGCGTCACGGGCACCTGGCCGGCGCCGCCGATGGGACGGCCGACATGGCCGACGTGGCGCATGGCATACGTGAGGGCGCCGAGGCCGCTGCCGGGCAGCTCGGGGGAGATACCCCAGACCATCGGTCCCACGGCCAGGCCGGGTGCCTGCAGCGCATCGGTGGAGAAGAACTCGCGCATCACGTCGGCGGCGCTGCGGCGGCTCCAGCGCAGCAGAGTGCTGACGCCCGCGCCTCGCTGGTCCAGCACCTTGCGCGTGAGCCCGCCGAACGACGGCGGGTCGTTGGCCGCATCGAACACCAGCCGCACCGCTGGCTCGGCGGCCTTCAGGTACTTGCGATACCCCTTGACCTCCTTCGGGTACGACCGCCCGATGGAGTCCAGCGTCTGTTCGGCCGAGTGGTAGGACAACCACGCCGGGCCGCCCGAGTAGGTGGCGTTGACCTGCGCGGGGTCGAGTTCTGCGTAGCGCAGCCCGTGCGCAGCGAGGCCCAGCTCCTCCACGATCGGGGTGGTGCGGAAGGTGATGTGGTCGCAGTTGCAGATGTTGACCGTTGCCCCCGACCAGCGCTCGCTGGAGGCCGTACCGCCCACGGAGTTGCGCGCCTCGATCACGAGAGTGCGCAGACCGCCCCGCGCGAGGTAAGTGGCGCACACCAGGCCGTTGTGGCCACCGCCGATGACGATGGCGTCGAAGTCACGTCCAGACACGCAGACAGTCTGCCGGGTGGACCGTGACACACAGGTAACGTTCCCGTGTGACTGCACGACTCCGCCGTTTCGCCGACCTCACCGGCCCTCAGATCAGTGAGCTGCTCACGGAGCGCAGCATCCTCGTCCAGCCGCTCGGGGCGATCGAGCAACACGGTCCGCACCTGCCGCTCAGCACCGACAGCGTCGTCGCGACTGCAGTGGCGGAGGCAGCGGTCGCCGAGGTGGGCGCGGAGCTGGACGTGTGGCTGCTGCCCACGCTGGAGTACACCAAGAGCAACGAGCACGCGTGGTCGCCGGGCACCGTGTGGCTGTCAGCCACCACCTTGCTGTCCGTGCTGGACGACCTGGGTCGCTGCATCGCCACCACGCCCGCCAAGCGCTTGGTGTTCCTCAACGGTCATGGTGGCAACAGCGCGCTGCTGAACGTGGCGAACCGCGAGCTGCGCCTGGCGCACGGGCTGATGACATTTCTGGCGCACCCGGGTGTGCCGCCGGACCAGGGCGGCGCCTCGCCCGAGCACGAATTGGGCATGGGCGTGCACGGCGGCACCGACGAAACGTCGATCATGTTGCACCTCGCGCCGCACCTGGTGAACCTGGAGAAGGCCGAGCGTCGTGTGCCCGAGTCGCTGGTGCTCAACAAGTACGTCCGCTTCGGTGGCCGGGTGAGCTTCGGCTGGATGAGCAACGACTTCTTCCCGGACGGCTACATCGGCGACCCCACTCACGCGAACGCGGAGCTGGGCAAGACGTTGTTCGACGGCTCCGTGCGCGGCTTCTGCGAGGCGCTCCGCGAGATCGCCGCCTTCGACTTCGGGCGGCCTGCATGAGTTGGCAGTCACTGCGCGCCGACGGAGCGCGCCTGTGGCGGCGCATCGAGGCGCTCGGCGAGGTTGGCGCAGTGCACGGGCCGAACGGCGAGCGTGGCGTCGCGCGCCTGGCCCTCACCGACGCTGATCGCGACGGCCGCGACCTGGTGGTCGGCTGGATGCGCGACCTGGGCCTGTCCGTCGGCATCGATGCGATCGGCAACGTCATCGGCACCCGCGCCGGCACCGATCCCGAGGCTCCGCCGGTGATGATCGGGTCGCACATCGACACGGTGCGCACGGGTGGCCGCTTCGACGGCAACCTGGGTGTGCTCGCCGGGCTGGAGGTGATCGAGACGCTCGAGCAGCACGGCGTGCGGACCGAACACCCGATCAGCGTGGCGTTCTTCACGGATGAGGAAGGTGCTCGCTTCGCGCCCGACATGCTGGGCAGCCTGGTGTACGTGGGTGGCATGGCGGTCGAGGATGCGCTGGACGTGCGTGCCGCCGACGACGGTGCTCGCCTCGGTGACGAACTGGCGCGCATCGGCTATGCGGGCTCGCTGCCGTGCCCTGCCGCCGGCGCCCCGCACGCCTACTTCGAGCTGCACATCGAGCAGGGGCCGGTGCTGGAGGACGAGGGCGTCACCATCGGCGTCGTCACCGGTGTGCAGGGCATCTCTTGGGCCGAGCTCACCATCAGCGGTCAGTCCGCGCACGCGGGCACCACGCCCATGCGTCTGCGCCGCGATCCGGGCTACGTGGCTGCGGAGATCACCACGGCGGCGCGCAACATCGCTCGGGAGTTCGGCGGCTCGCAGGTGGCCACCGTGGGCCGCTGCGAGTTCCACCCCAACCTGGTCAACGTCGTGCCTGCGCGGGTGACGATGACCGTCGACCTGCGCAACACGGACGAAGCCACCCTCCAGCGGGCCGAGGCGCAGCTGGCGGAGCACTGCGCTCGCCTCAGCGCGGCTGAGGGCGTGACGATCGAACGCCGCACCCTGGCGCGCTTCGAGCCGGTGGAGTTCGACGCTGGCAAGGTGGCATTGGTGGAGGCCACTGCGCAGAGACTTGGCCACTCGACGCTGCGCATGCCCAGCGGAGCAGGCCACGATGCGCAGATGCTGGCTCGCGTGTGCCCGACGGCGATGGTGTTCGTGCCCAGCGTCAACGGCCTGTCGCACAACATCGCCGAGCACACCGAACCGGCCGACATCGCCGCCGGCGCCGACGTGCTGTTGCAGGTCGTGTTGGCGACAGCCGGCGCACTGGGCTGATGCCCGCTTCGTTCGACCTCGTCACGTTGGACTCGCCATCCCCATTGCGCTTGGCCGACTTCTGGTGCGCAGCCCTCGGGCTGCGGGAGACTGAGCGTGAGGACGGCGATCGCTGGCTTGTGCTCAGCGATGCTGCTGGCGTGCGGCGCCTCGGCCTGCAACGCGGCCGGCATCGGCCCGGGGGAGTGCATCTCGATGTGGCCTGTGGCGTGGAGGAGTTCGACGCGGAGCTCCAGCGGCTGGTCGCTCTTGGTGGTGCAGTCATCGGCGAACCGCGTGCCGAACCGTACGGCCGGATCGCGAACATGGTCGACCCGGACGGCAACGCCTTCGACCTGTGCGCCTACCGTCACGCCGCGGAGGCAGGCGCGCACTGATAGAAACGACCTGTGGGTGTTTTCGTGGACAACCCGTTGGTGGTCCTGTTCCTGGTGGTTGCGGTGGGCGCGGCGGTCGGCAGCGTTCGGGTTCGTGGCATCGCCCTTGGCCCCGCCGGGGCACTCTTCGTCGGCTTGGCAGTGGCGGCGATCGACGATCGCCTCGGCAACACGCCGGCGATCGTGCCGCAGATCGGTTTGGCGCTGTTCATCTACACGCTCGGTCTCGCCTCGGGCCCGGCCTTCTTCGCCGGTCTTCGTCGAGGTGGGGTGAAGGTGCTGGTGGGCGCTGCCGCAGTGATCGGTGCGGTTGCGCTGATGGTGTGGGCCGCTGCGTCCGTGTTGGATCTCGACGTCGGCGCACGAACCGGCCTGTTCTCCGGTGTGCTCACCAACACGCCCGCGCTGTCGGCAGCGATCGAAGGTCTCGGTACCAAGATCACCGACGGCACGGTCACTGACCCGGTCGTTGGCTACTCGTTGGCCTACCCGCTGGGCGTGCTGTGCATGCTGCTCGCCGCAGATCGAGTCCTGCGTCGCTCGCGAACTGCTGCAGCGCCCGCGGTCGGCGAACCGGCAGCATCAGTGACGTCCGCGGCGATCAGCGCCACGGTGCTGGTCCGCCGGCCCGATCTCGCGCCCTTGGGTGAGCTCCGGCACTGGGAGGATTGCGCGCTGGCCTTCTCTCGCGTCGAGCACGAGGGCCGCGTGCATCTCGCCACAGCCTCCACCGAGCTGCTGCCTGGCGACCTGTGCACCGTGATCGGTGCGCCCGACGAAGTCGAGAGGTTCATCGATTGGGCCGGTGAACGCAGCGGCCGCCACCTGGCGTTGGATCGCAGCCGCCTCGACTTCCGGCGCATTTCGGTGTCCAACCGGGCGATCGCCGGCAAGAGCATTGCGGCGCTGGATCTCGAGGCACAGTACGGCGTCACGGTCACTCGACTGCGTCGCGGCGACACCGACTTGGTCGCCGACGCCGACATGGTGCTGCGCCTCGGTGATCGCGTACGAGTGGTGGGAACTCAGTCGGGCCTGGCCAAGGTCGTGGCCTTGCTGGGTGACTCGGACCGGGCCATGGGTGAGGTCGACGCGTTGGGCTTCGCCTTCGGGCTGGCGGCAGGACTGCTGCTGGGTCTCGCCGCTGTACCACTGCCGGGCGGTGGTTCGTTGGAACTGGGTGTCGGTGGTGGGCCCCTCATTGCCGGGCTGGTGCTGGGCACCCTCTCGCGCACGGGGCGCATCACCTGGCAGATACCTCATGCAGCGAACCTTGCGCTGCGGCAACTGGGCATGCTCGTGTTCCTCGCGTCGGTGGGTATCCGTTCCGGTGCGGCATTCGAGAAGGCAGCGGGAACGGCCGTCGGCGCGAGGGTGGCGGCCGCTGCAGCAGTCATCGCCCTGCTGACCGCGACGCTCGCATCGGTGCTCGTGAGGCTGCTGCGCGCCGACCCAGCGGTGTCGGCCGGGTACATCGCCGGCATCGAGACACAGCCGGCCGTTCAGGCCTATGCCGCCGAAGCGACAGAGGGCGATGCTCGCGTCGATGCCGGGTATGCGTTGGTGCTGCCGCTGGCGATGATCGCCAAGTTGATCCTCGTCCAGCTGCTGCTCTGAGCGACGCCGAAGACCCCTGAGACGCGAAGAGGGCGCCGGCCGCAGCCGACGCCCTCCTCAGGGTCTCAGTGTTCGATCAGTCGATCAGAGGTGGATCGAGGGATCGAGGAACTGGTTGGTGACGATGTCGTCGGCCGTCAGACCGTCCTTCGGCGTGGTGCCGAGGGCGGTGTAGATCGGCACGGCCAGCTCGATGAGGCCGTTGACACGGTCGGCGTCGAAGCTGCCCATCACACCGTCGGTGCCGTTGGCCACCAGGCCGTCAGCCTTGATGGTGGCCACGCCGTAGTCGGCGCTGCCCTGGTCGTAGGTCCAGCCGAAGTCGTTACCGAACTGGTCGACGGCGTCGAGGATGATCGCATTGGCGCGAGCCGGGTCGTTCAGGTAGTCGACGCTCGCCTGCTGGATGATCGGCACCAGCTTGGTGAGGCAGTCGGCGTACTCGGTGATGTTCTCCGGCTTGGTCGCGATGCTCTCGGCGTAGTTCTCCCAGCCGGCGTCGTTGATGTACTGGTACTTGACCGGCTTGCCCCAGTCCAGCACCGACTCGTACAGGTACGGCTCGGCCGAGCCGAAGCCCTGCTGAGCAGCCTTGCCCTCGTCGGCGATGAACAGCGACGGGTCGCCGCTGTACGAGCCGTCGACCTGCGAGGCCTTCAGGATGCCCGCACCGGTGAAGTACTCCATGTACGCCGCACCGCTGAAGTAGCGCACGACTGCATCGGTCTGGCCGAGGTCAGCGATCGTGTTGACGTCGGGGTAGGTGTCCGGGTCCCACATGATCATCTGCGGGTTCTTCTCGAAGCCCGACTCGACGGCAACCGTGGGGAACGAGTCCGAGTACTGGATGGCCTCGTCGGTGTAGGCGTAGCCGAGGAACACGTCGTCGTTGTTGTACATGATCTGGCTCACCGGGGTGAACTGCTGAGCAGGGCCACCCGAACGGATCTGCACCTTGACGCCGGTGTCCATGCCCATGCTGTCGATCAGCGGGCCGGTGACGTAGGCCAGGCTCTTGTCGATCTCGTAGCCTTCGCCGACGAGCTGGTAGAGGAAGCCGTGCTCGGCCTCGGGCATCCAGTCCAGCTGGATGCTGACGGTGTCGGGGCAGATCCCCGCCAGCGACCCCTCGGCCATGGTGGTGGTGCCGGTGCTGCCGGCAGTGGTGGTCTCGGAACCGGCCGAGGTGGTGTCCGACGAGGAATCGCTCTTCTTGTCGTCACCGCAGGCCACGAGGGCGAGTGCGGCGGCGAGCGGAAGAGCGATGAGCTTCTTGCGCTGCATGTGGTTGGGCTCCTTGATGGTGGTGTTCACGCTGGGATCGGGAGCGGCAAGCCGCTCGGGGTGGATAGGGGATCTTGCGTCACTTCGTGCGCCGGGTGGCTTCG
>CAZREK010000129.1:0-6841 GCA_964598965.1 uncultured Bifidobacterium sp.
TGGATGCGCGCCGCGTGCTGCGCGTGGCTGGCGAGCGCGCGGTGGATGTCGGGGTGCACGAGGTGACCGTCGCGAACCACGAACCGTCCGTTGACGATGGTGTGCCACGCGCTCACGGGGCCGCACCGTAGCCACGCCTCGATCGGGTCGGCCAACGCACCGGCGAACGCGGGACCGGTCAGCTTCCACACCGCGAGGTCGGCAACTGCGCCAGGTGCGATGACACCCAACTCGCCCTCCCGGCCAAGGCACCCGGCCCCGCCGAGCGTGGCCATCTCCAGCGCCATCCGGGCGGTGCCCGCGTGCGCGCCGTCGCGCAGCTTCGCCAGCAACATCGCCTGTCGTGCTTCCATCCACACCGAGGCGCTGTCGGCCGACGACGAACCGTCGACACCAAGGCCCACCTTCACGCCCGCGGCACGCATAGGCACCACCGGCGAGATGCCGGAGGCGAGGATGAGGTTGCTGCTGGGGCAGTGCGCCACGCCGATGCCCGCCGCGCCGAGGCGGTGGATCTCGTCGTGGTTGGGCATCACACAGTGCGCCACCCACGTGCGGCTGCTACACCAACCGGTGCGCTCCAGGTACTCCATCGGCCGGCAACCGAAGGTGGCCAGCGAGAACGCGTCGTCCTCCGCGTTCTCCGCGAAGTGCGTGTGCAGGCGCACGTCCAGCCGCTCGGCCAGCTCCGCGCTGCGCACCATCAGCTGCTCGGTGACGCTGAACGGGCTGCACGGCGCGAGCGCGATGCGCACCATCGCCCCATGGCTGCGGTCGTGGTGGCGAAGCACTGCGGCTTCGCTGGCCGCAAGGATCTCGTCGTCGTCGGCCACCACGTCGTCCGGCGGCAGGCCGCCGTCCTTGACGCTGAGGCTCATCGAGCCACGCGTCGGATGGAAGCGCATGCCCAGCTCGTGAGCGGCGCTGATCTCGGCGCTCAACAGATCGCCGGCACCCTTGGGGTGCAGGTAGAGGTGGTCGGTGCTGGTGGTGCAACCACTGAGCGCCAGTTCGGCCAGACCGACGAAGGTGGAGGCGAAGACGGCCTCCTCGTCGATGGCGCGCCACAACGGGTACAGCGACTGCAGCCAACCGAACAGCGGCTTGTCGGTCATGCCCGGATAGGCGCGAGTGAGGTTCTGGTAGATGTGGTGATGCGTGTTCACCAGGCCGGGGGTGATGAGGCACTCGCCGGCATCGACCGTCTGATCCGCAGCCGGCGGCGTGTCCGTGCTGGCACCGACCGCCTCGATGAGGTTGCCGGTGATGGCCACCCAGCCGCCGGGCAGCTCGCGGCGTTGCGCGTCGACGGTCGCGACGAGTCGGGCGTTCTTGATCAGCAGGTCGGCCACAGTGTCACTCCAGCGAATCGATGAGCATGCGGATGTCGTCGAGCGTGGTGCGCGGGTTGACCACGCAGATGCGCAGGACAGTCTCGCCCGCCCACGCGGTCGGCACCACGAACGCCAGCTGCTCGGCCAAGAGGCGATCGCTCCAGGCCTGGTACTGCTCGGCGGTCCAGCCACGGCGCTTGAACAACACCACGCTGAGCTCGGGCTCCATGATCAGCTCGAGGTGCTCAGCGGCAGCGATGAGGCGCGCACCCTCATGAGCAACGTGCAGCGTGGTCTCCACAGCCTCGCGATAGGCCGCCGTGCCGTACATGGCCAAGCTGAACCAGAACGGCAGACCGCGAGCGCGACGCGACAGGTGATGCGCGTAGTCGCTGGGGTTCCACTCGCCGCTGTGGTCGCTGCCGCCGTGCAACACGTCGAGGTACTCCGCGTGCTGCGTATGCGCAGCCTTGGCCACCGCAGGGTCGCGGTACAGCAGCGCGCAGCAGTCGTACGGGGCGAACAACCACTTGTGTGGGTCGACGATGAAGCTGTCCGCGCGCTCGATGCCGTCGTAACGGGCGCGCACGCTGGGCGCCGCGAGGCCGGCACCGCCGTACGCGCCGTCCACGTGGAACCACACGCCAAGTTCGGCGGCGACATCGGCTGCCGCGGCAAGGTCGTCGACCACACCGGCGTTGGTGGTGCCGCACGTGGCGACGACGGCGAACACGCGCTCGCGATCCTCTGCCGACATCGTGGCGATCGCGTCGCGCAGGTTCTCCACGTGCAGGCGACCTTGCTCGTCGCTGTCCACCGAGATCTCGTCGGTGTCCATCGCGCGGCAGGCCTGAGCGATGCTGCTGTGCGCACCTTTGGAGGAGATGATCAGCCCGCGCGTGCGGTCGAACTTGCCACCCGCGCGGCGGCGCCATTCCGCACGCGCCGCGATCAGCGCGCTGAGGTTGCCCGCTGTACCGCCGCTGACGAACACGCCACCGGCCGAAGCGGGCATGCCCACGAGGTCGGCGATCCAGCGCAGCGCCTGGTTCTCGGCGAACACCGCCCCGCCGCCCTCCATCCACGACCCTCCGTAGATGGACGATGCACCGACCACCAGGTCGAACAGGATGGACGCCTCGGTGGGCGCTGCCGGCACGAACGACAAGAAGCGCGGGTGGTCGCTGGAGATGCAGGCGGGCGCCAACACATCACCGAAGACGCGCAGCGCCTCCAGACCACCCAGGCCACGTTCGCTGATCGTGTTGCCGGCCATCGCCTGTAGCTCGGCCTGAGTGCGCGGACCGTCGAGCGGCGGTTCCATCCGCACTCGGTCGACCGCGTAGCGAACGATCGCCTGAGTGAGCACTTCCACGGATGTGTCGTGCTGATGCATTGGCCGAACTGTAGCGGCGGCGCCGAACGACCGGCGCCGGGCCGTCAGACGTTGACGTCGAGCAGCTCGCTGCCCTCGTGGCGCTGCTCGCCGTCACGGTTGAGCAGGAACCCGAGGAGCACGGCGATACCCGCCGACCCCATGATGGCGACCACGGGGAAGATCACGAGAGCGAGGATGATGGCGACTGCACCGGGCACGGGATTCACCCTAGTGGCTTGTACGCCCAGGCCTCAATCTCCACCACAGCGACGCCCACCAGGCCGCTGATGCCCACCGTGCTGCGCGCCGGGCGGTTGCCCTCGAAGGCGGCGACGTAGGCCTCGTTGAACGTGGCGAAGGTGTCGATGTCGGTGAGGAAGCAGGTGGTCTTCACGACGTCGGAGAGCGTGGCGCCCTGCGACGCGAGCAGCGCCTTCAGGTTGGCGATCGCCTGCTTCGTCTGTGCGGACACGCCACCGTCGACGATGGCGCCGTCCTTCAGGCCGAGCTGGCCGGAGACGATGATCCAGTCGCCGGCGCGGACGACGGGGGTGTAAGGGCCGAGAGGCTTGGTCATGTGGGCATCGTAGGCCAGCGACCGGGGAACCCGTCGGCTCGCCACACGGCCAGCGCCACTGCGGCGAACACTGCGTCGCTGCCGTTCACCGGTTCGCTGTCGCTGTCGTGCAGTGTCACCTCGATGCGCGGCGTGTCGACGGCGCGCACGACACCAAAGCTGCGCATAGTGAGGTCGCGCGGCACACCGTCGTCGCCGACTGCGATGCCCTCGCTGCGCACCCAACTCACGGCCATGTGCGCAGCGCCCACGCAGTAGCTGCGCAGCACCACCTCGTCCAGCACCGCACCGCAGTGCAGCTCCACCTCGATCGCCCCGTCGGCAGCGACGACCGCCCGGGCGCGCGCCCCATCGGGTGAGGTCACCCACCCGTCCTCGGGGGCCAGCAACACCGCAGCCTCGGCCCACCCTGCGGCGCGCAACGCGGCCGACACCGGCGGGCCGATGACGTCGACCTCCTCCACCACCAACCCGGGCGCCGTCGCGCGAATCGCATCGGCGATGCCAGCGCAGCGCGCCACGCGCACGACCCCGGTGCCGTCGGCGCGAACGCCGGCGGCGAGCGGTGGGCGCTTCGGCCCGCGGCGCACGACGTCCTCTCGTGTGTACGACGCCACCACGGGGCGCCCATGTTCGTCGGCCAGCCGCCGGGCCGCGGCCGCGACCTCGGACAGGCCGGTCTTGCCGCCGAACGCCCCACCGTTCGTGAGCGGCCCCACCGGTTCGCCACCTGGCACGCACCATGCGGTGTCCGGTTCCAGGTAGGCAGGCTCCACCCAGGTGGTCTGCAGCGTGCGCACCCAGTCACCCGCGGGCACGTCCACCGGCCACACCAGGCCTTCCGTCGTGCGACGGCCCTGCACCTTGCCGGCCGCGCGGCGTGCTTCGGCGAGCGTGGCGCCCACCACCCATTCCCCGCCAGCGCCGAGGACTGCGTGCAGCGCGCCGGCCGGCGCAGTGTCCGTGGCGAACCCACCCGTGCCCAGTGCCGCTGTGGGCGACACGGTCTGCGGCGTGCGACCTTCGATGGTGGCCCGTCGACTGGCCGCAGCCAAGTCGCGCTCGCGCACCTGAACCTGCTCGCAGGCGGCCTCCACGATCGGGTTCCATCCGGTGCACCGGCACAGGTGAGCCAGCAGCGCCTGGCGCACTGCGGCCTCGGTGCGCGGTTGGGGCAGCGCGTCCAGGCGCATCACGATGCCCGATGTGCAGAACCCGCACTGGCTGCCGCAGGTGGCGCACAGACGCTCGGCCCAGTCCTGTGCGGTGGGCAACCCTTCCACCGTCGTGACGCGTCGCCCAGCCACACGGGCCACCGGTGTCACACAGGCCACCCTCGGCTGGCCGTCCACCCACACGGTGCAGCAACCGCACTGGCCCTGTGGGTTGCAGCCACCCTTCGTCGAGGTGACCCCGAGGTGGTCGCGCAGCGCGTCGAGCAGGGTGCCCGCGTCAGCGGGGACCTCCACCGGGTTGTCATTGAGAGTGAACGTGACGGTGGTCGCAGCCATCGGCGGGCACCCTCGCACGCGGTGCAACCACGATGCAACCGCAGTACCGTTCCGGGGCGATGAACCCCACCCGTCGCCAACTTCTCCTCGCCGCCGCCGGTGCCATGGGTGGCACCACGCTCCTGGCCGCCTGCAACGACGACCAGGACACGAAGGTCCACTCCAACGCCACCGACAACGCCAAGGTCGACGGCGAGACGGTCGACAAGGGCTTCTTCCTCGTGCAGCGTTTCCCCGGCAACCCGCTGTTCGTGCCGGGCGTGGAGAGCCGCCTGCCCGTGTCGATCATGCGCAGCGCCGACGGCGCGCTGCGTGACAACGGGCCGGCCACGTTCAACGGCTGGATCGAGGACTTCAACGGCGAGAAGGTGGTCGACGTCGTCGCCACGCGACGCAACGAGGGCATCTCCGCCGCCTACTGGGAAGTGCGCGCCACGCTGCCGAAGGCGATCATCTACGCCCTGCGGTTCGAAGGCGGCGACGACAACGGCGCCAAGTTCGAGGTGTGGGACCCCGAATACGTGCACAGCCCCAAGCTGCACGAACCGCTGCTGGGCTTCGACACACCCACCAAGGACGACCATCGCGGTGTCGAGCCCTACTGCTCGCGCCCCACGCCGTGCCCGTTCCACTCGATGACGCTCAACGAAGCGCTCGCCACGGGCAAGCCGGTGATCTACATGATCGGCACGCCGGCGCACTGCACCACCGGCACCTGCGGCCCGGGCCTCGAGTTCCTCATCGAGGAGTCCGAGCGCATCGGCGACCAGGTGGCCATCGTGCACGCCGACGTCTACGCCGACGACCAGGCCACCGTCGTGGCGCCCGCGATCCTCGCGCTGAACATCGAGTACGAACCGATCATCTACTTCGTCGATGCATCGGGCACGATCGTCGATCGTCTCGACGGCGTGTGGGATCGCAGCGAGCTGCGCGAGCGCGTCGACCAGTTGCTGGCGCCCTGACGGGTCAGCAGCGAGGGCAGCAGCGGCTGGGCTGCGTCAGCTGAACGACTTGCCGCAGCCGCACGAGCGGCTGGCATTCGGGTTCGTGATCGCGAACCCGGCATCGGTGAGGCCGTCCTTGTAGTCAAGGGTGGCGCCCAGCAACAGCTGCGCCGAGGCGGGGTCGACGACCACCTTCACGGCATCGCCGTACGTGGTCTGCTCGTCGTCGGCGGCGATGTCGCCGTCGAAGAACATCTCGTACGAGAAACCACTGCACCCACCGGGCTTGACCGCCACGCGCAGAGCGAGATCGGTGGCGCCCTCGGCCTCGAGCAGTTCCTGCACCTTGCGAGCAGCATTGTCGGTGAGCGTGATCATGCGGCGGAGTGTAGCGCGAATTCCCGTAGCATGCGCTTCGTGAATACCGTTGCGCCCGATGTGGAGACCGTCACCGGTCTGTTGCGCGCGGTGATCGACCCCGAGCTGGGCGCCGACATCGTCACCTTGGGCATGGTGCCCGCCGTGGAGGTGTCGCCTGCGGGTGTCGTCACCGTCCACGTGAAGCTCACCATCGGCGGTTGCCCGCTGCGCGCCCAGATCAAGAAGGACGTGGAAAGCCGGGTGGCGGTGCACCCGGGCGTCACCGACGTGCGCATCGAGTGGGGCGAGATGACCCCCGAGGAGCGCAGCACGGTGATGGACAAGGCTCGCTGGAACGCCCGCGAGCAGGCCCCCGACACCAACGTGCCGCTGACCGCCCGCGTGATCGCGGTGGCCAGCGGCAAGGGGGGTGTGGGCAAGAGCTCGGTGACCGTCAACCTGGCGATGGCCGTGGCCCAACAGGGCTTCACCGTCGGCGTGCTCGACGCCGACATCTGGGGCTTCTCCGTGCCGCGCCTGTTGGGCATCGACGACCGCCTGGAGGCGCAGAAGGTCGAGGGCAGCGACCGCCCGCACATCGTGCCCAACCGCATTCGCGTGGGCCGCGGCGAGGTGGAGGTCGTGAGCACCGGCTTCCTGGGGGAGGAAAGCACTGCGCCGATGTGGCGCGGCCTGATGCTGACCAAGGCGGTCGAGCAGTTCCTGCGTGACGT
>CAZREK010000130.1:0-6825 GCA_964598965.1 uncultured Bifidobacterium sp.
GGCCAGCTTCGAGATCCTGCTCGACAAGCTGGTGCGCACCGTGCAGTCGGGCCGTTCGCGCCTGGCCATCGGCACCCACCGCCAGGCCGAGGAAGAACTGCAGCACCACCCGGCCGAGCTGGACGACCCGTCGCAGGGATTCTTCGACCAGGACCGCTGATGGGCTCTGCGTTGCGTGTCAACGCTGCGGAGCTGTTGCGGCGCCCCGGCAGCGAGAAGTCGGTCGACCTCGAGGTCACGCTCGACCAGCTGGGAATCGTCGACGACCCGCGCTTCGCCGCCGACGCCGAGACCCGCGTGCGCTTGCACCTGGAGGCGCTCACCGACGGCATCGTGGTGGACGGCACCGTCGACACACCGTGGCAGGGCACCTGCCGCCGCTGCCTGGCCGACACCGGTGGCGTGGCGCAGTCGGAGGTGCACGAGCTCTACCAGAAGGTGCTCACCGACCCCGACGCGTTCGAGTTGGAGGGCGACCTGCTGGATCTCGAACCCCTCGTGCGGGAGATGGTGCTGCTGGATGCACCCTCCACGCCGCTGTGCCGCGAGGACTGCGCCGGGCTGTGTCCAACGTGCGGCACCAACCTCAACGAGGCCACGTGCGACTGTGCGCCGGCCCCGGCCGACCCCCGGTGGGGTGCGTTGGACGGCCTGAAGGACCTGCTGCCGCCTCAGTAGGGGGTAGCAAGCCGGGCCGGATCGCCGCTAACCTCTTCTAGCTCGTGTGCCGAGGGGAATGCCCCGGCCGTTCCCGGGAGTCACCATGGCTGTTCCCAAGAAGAAGAAGTCGAAGTCCAAGACGCGCAGCCGCCGCGCCGGCAACTGGCGTCTCGCCGCCCCGTCGCGCAGCATCTGCCCGCGCTGCGCCGCGGCGAAGCTGCCGCACACGGTCTGCCCGTCCTGCGGTTGGTACAAGGACCGCGTCGCCGTCGACGTCGGCTGATCCAGGCCCCCACAGTGCTGCCGGTCGCGGTCGATGCGATGGGCGGCGACAAGGCGCCCGGTGAGATCCTCGCCGGTGCCCGTGCCGCTGTCGCACAGGGCATCCCTGTCGTGCTCGTGGGCCCCGAGGGGCTCGACGGGTGTGGCGACATTCCCCTGATTCACGCTTCGGAAGTCATCGCCATGGATGACGACCCTGCGCAGGGCGTTCGTCGCAAGAAGGACTCCACGCTCGTGCGCGCCGCCGAAGCGGTGCGCGACGGCAAGGCCGCGGCGATGGTGTCGGCAGGCAACACCGGCGCCACGATGGCGTCCGCGCTGCTGCGCATGGGCCGCATCAAGGGCGTCAGCCGCCCGGCCATCGCCACGCCCATCCCGGTGCCCGGCCACCTGCCCAACATCATGCTCGACGCCGGCGCCAACTCCGAGGTGCAGGCCGAGTGGCTCGGCCAGTTCGCCCGCATGGGCAGCATCTACTCCCGCCTGCGGTTCGGCATCCAGGCCCCCAAGGTCGGCCTGCTGTCGATCGGTGAAGAGCCCTACAAGGGCGACACCTTGCGCAAGGAAGCCTGGGACCTCCTGGCCAACACGCCCGGCATCGAGTTCGTCGGCAACGTCGAGGGCCGCGATCTCATGCAGAAGACGGCCGATGTCATCGTCACCGACGGCTTCACCGGCAACGTCGCGCTGAAGACGCTGGAGGGTGGGCTGAAGACGCTGTTCAACGCCCTGCTCGCGGCGTTCGGCAGCGAGCCGCAGTACAAGGAGCCCGCCGACGCGCTGTTGCCGGCGCTGCTGCCGCTGCACGCGCAGATGAGCCCGGACACCTACGGTGGCGCCGTGCTGCTGGGCGTGGACGGCATCTGCATCATCAGCCACGGCTCGTCGGGCGAGAAGGCGATGCTCAACGCGATCAAGCTCGGCGACGAGATGGCCCGCAGCGGCCTGGTCGCGGAGATCGCGGCGGCTTTCGCCAACGCCGAGTAACCTCGGTCAGCGATGCCTGCTGAAACCCATGTCGAACAGGGCCCGCTCGACCGCAATGGCGTGTTCGAGATCGTCCGTGCCAACCTCGCCGACATCCTCGAGATCGACCCGTCCACCATCACCGAGGGTCAGTCGTTCGTCGACGACCTCGACGCCGACTCGCTCGCGCTGATCGAGCTGGTGGAGGCCTTGGAGGAAGACCTCGGAGAACGCTCCGTCGGCTTCCGCATCGAGGACGAGGATCTCGTGGACCTGAAGACCGTGCGCGACGCGGTCGACTACGTGTACGAGCGAGTCAAGGGCAACTGACATCTCCCGCCGGCCGGAGCCCGATCTGCACGAGTTCCAGGGTCGCCTCGGTTACGAGTTCCGCGACGCTGGACTGTTGCGCCGCGCCTTCGCCCACCGCTCGTGGTGCTCGGAGGTCGGTGGCGAGGCCAGCAACGAGCGGCTCGAGTTCCTCGGCGATGCAGTGCTGGGTTGGGTGGTGGCCGACCTCGCGTACGGGCGCCACACGGACCTGACCGAGGGCAAGCTCACCGACCTGCGCAAGAGCGTCGTGAACGCGTCGACCCTGGCGGAGATCGCGCAGGAGATCGGTGTCGGCGAGTGCCTGCTGCTGGGCAAGGGCGAGGACCAGGCCGGTGGGCGCACAAAGCCGTCCATCCTCAGCGACGCGTTCGAGGCGGTGCTGGGCGCGGTCTACCTGGACGGTGGCATGCAGATCGCGTTCGACGTCATCGAGCGCTTGCTGACCCCGCGCATGCTGCACGCCGCCCAGCGGCTGGACCGGCTGGACTACAAGACCGTGCTGCAGGAGATCACCGCTCGCCTGCACGACTCGGCGCCGGTGTACGTGCTCAGCGACACCGGCCCGGACCACCAGAAGCACTTCTACGCGACCGTCATCGTCGCCGGTGAAGCGGTCGGCAAGGGCGAGGGGCGCTCGAAGAAGGCGGCCGAACAGGCAGCGGCCGAACAGGCGGTGGCGGTGTTGTCCACCGCTGCGTCCGCGGCAGGCTGACGATGCCCGAACTGCCCGAGGTGGAGACCGTCCGCCGCGGTATCGAGGCGCAGGTGGTCGGCCGCCGCATCGAGCGTGTCGAGGTGGGGCGCGAACGCGTGGTGCGCCGCACTTCTCGCCAGGCCCTGATCGACGGGCTCACCGGCGCCACCGTGGTGGCCGCCAACCGGCGGGGAAAGTACCTGCTGTGCCCGCTGGACACCGGCGAGGAGATGATGGTGCACCTGCGCATGAGCGGCCGCCTGCTGGTGGCCGCTGCGGGGGAGGAGCGCCCGGCCCACACTCATGTGGTGATGCACCTGTCCGGTTCGCCCGCGCTGGAACTGTGGTTCGTCGACCCGCGCACGTTCGGAGAGGTCGTGGTGTTCGACCCGGCCCACGTGGCCGAGCAGCTGCCCGAGCTGGCGAAGATGGGGATCGACCCGATCGCCGACGGCCTCTCGCGAGCCGAGTTCGCCGGGCTGTTGCGCGGCCGGTCGCGTCAGATCAAGGCGCTGCTGCTGGACCAGCACGTGATCGCCGGCATCGGCAACATCTACTGCGACGAAAGCCTGCACCTGGCCGGTGTGCGCCACGACCGCCCCTCGGATCGCGTCACACCCCGCGAGATCACCAAGCTGCACGCGGCGATCATGCAGGTGCTGGGCGACGCGATCGAGTCCGGTGGCAGCACGTTGGCGGACACTCAGTACGTAGGGGTGGACGGGGTGGGCGGTTGGTTCCAGCTGCACCACCGCGTGTACGACCGGGCCGGTCAGCGGTGCCTCACCTGCGGCAAGGCGAACATCGTCCGCGTCACCTTCGGCGGCCGCGGCACCCACTACTGCCCCAGGTGCCAGAAGTAGCGGTTGGGGCTGTTGGGGCACCCTGGTCGCGGCCAGTAGGGTCGGCGCACCGTGTTTCTGAAGTCGCTCACTCTCAAAGGTTTCAAGTCGTTCGCCGACGCCACCACCCTCCAGCTCGAGCCGGGGGTGACGGTGGTGGTGGGGCCCAACGGCTCCGGCAAGTCGAACGTGGTCGACGCCATCGCGTGGGTGCTGGGTGCGCAGGCCCCCAGCGCGGTGCGCAGCCAGAAGATGGACGACGTCATCTTCGCCGGCACGGCCAAGCGGCCGGCGCTGGGCCGCGCCGAGGTGGGCCTCACGATCGACAACTCCGCCGGGCTGCTGCCCATCGAGTTCACCGAGGTCACCGTCTCCCGCACGCTGTTCCGCACCGGCGAGAGCGAGTACGCGATCAACGGCGTGCCCTGCCGTTTGCTCGACGTGCAAGAGCTGCTCAGCGACGCCGGCGTGGGCCGCCAGCAGCACGTGATCGTCAGCCAGGGCCAGATCGACGCCGTCCTCAACGCCCGCCCCGAGGAACGCCGCAGCATCATCGAGGAAGCGGCCGGCGTGCTGAAGTTCCGTCGTCGCAAGGAGAAGGCCGAGCGTCGCCTCGACGCCACCGAGGCCAGCCTGCTGCGCGTGCAAGACCTGCTCCGTGAAGTGCGCCGTCAGCTGCGCCCGCTCGAGCGCCAGGCCGACGCGGCTCGCCGCCACGGCGACCTGGTGGCCGAGCTGAACGCGCTGAAGATCCACCTCGCCGGCCGCGAGATCTCGTCCCAGCGCGCTCGTCTGGTGGCGTTGGCCGGCGAGAAGGTGACGCTCGGCAGCAAGGAACAAGAGCTGCGCGGCGAACTCGCCACTCTCGACACCGAGGTCCTGGCCTCCGAGGCCGAGCTGACCGCCCGCGGTGACACCGACCTCAGCGACGAGATGGTGCGCGTCGAGCAGCTGCGCGAGCGCGCACGTGGTATCGCCGCCGTGCTGGTGGAGCGCCGCCGCTCGATGGAGCGCGACCGTGGCCAGCTGATGGACTCGGGCGTCGTCGCCAACCTGGAAGCCGAAGCCCAGCGCCTGCGCGACGAACTCGTCAGCGTGGAGGCCGACCTCGCGCTGCTGGGCCCCGAGGCAGAGACCCTCGCCGCCGAAGAGGCGTCGTTCTCCGACCAGCGCCGCGACACGCTCGCCTCCATCGAGAGCGTCGGCAACAGCGCCACTGCCGCCACCGCTGCTGCGGAAGTGCGCGGCGAGCTGCGTTCGCTGCGCACCAGCCTGGAGCGCGCCGAGAGCGAGCTGCGTCGCCAGCGTTCTCGCGTCGACACCCTGCGCCAGCGTGCCGAACGCCTGGACGGCGAGATCGAGCGTCTGCGCGCGGAGTGCGAGCAGGCGCAGGCGGCCGAGGCAACCCTGGTGGCCGACGTCGAGTCTGCAGAGGCCCGCCGCATCGCGGCCGAGGCCGCGCACGACGCGCTGGTGGCCGCCCGCCAGGAGGCCGCCGAAGAAGCCAGCCGCTGGGGTGCCCGCGCCGAGGCCCTGCACCTCGCGCTGGAAGGCGCACGCGCCCGCGCTGGTGCCGACCACCTGGCGGGTCTGGACGGCGTGCTGGGCACGCTGCTGGACGTCATCGAGATCGACGACGGTTGGCAGGACGCGGTCGAGGCTGCCCTCGGCGAGGCGCTGCAAGCGGTGGTGGTCGCCGACCCGCAGGCCGGCCGTCGCGCGTTGCAGTCGCTGCAGGCCAGCAACGTCAACGGCGCAGTGCTGGCGCTCGGTGCCCGAGCCGTGTCCGCCGCTGCACCCAGCGGCGGCGACGCAGTGCGCCCGCACGTTCGCAGCCGGCATGCGGGCGTGCCCGAGCTGCTCGACGTCATCCTCGGCGGCGCGGTCCGCGTGCAGGACTGGGAGCAAGCCCTCGACATCGCCATGGCGAACCCCACTGCCGTCGTGGTCACCGCCGGCGGCGACCGCTTCGGCCCGTCCGGTTGGCGCATCGGTGCGGCGAGCGGTGGCGCCACCGCGGCGGCGCTGGAGGAAGCGCAGGAGCGCAGCGCCGCGGCGGCGGAAGAACTCGCACGCCGCGACACCGCGCTGGCCGGCGCCAAGGCCGAACTGCAGGCCGCCCGTCAGCACGAGCACGATCTCACTCGGCGCCTCGATGCGCACGATGCCGGCTTCCAGGCCAACAGCGAGGCGCTGGCCCGCAGCCAGGCAGAGCGCCGCGAGACGCAGACCGAGTCCGAGTCCGTGGACCGCGCGCTGGTCGATGCCGAGGAGCGCAACGAACGCGAGCGCGCTCGCATCGCCGAGCTGGAGACGCTGGTGCCTGCGCTGGAGGCCGACGAAGCGGCCGAGGCCGAAGCGGCCAAGGCTCGCGGCGAGGCCCGGGCCCGCCTCGATGCGCAGGCCGCGTTGCTGAATGGGCGCCGGAAGGACCTGGAAGTCCGCAACGCCGGTCTGCTCGAGCGTCAGGCGTTCGTGGAGCGTCGTTTGGCCGAGACCGAGCGCCGCCTGGAGGCTGACACCGCCGCCCGCGCCGAAGCAGCCCAGCGACGCGAAGCGGTGGAGCGCAGCCTGCAGGCGGTCGAACGTCTGGCCGCGCTGGTGGACGCTCACCGCCACTCGGTGGAGGTGCGCCACAACGAGCTGCTGGAGATCCGTCGCCGCCAGAGCGACGAAGTGCGCGCCGTCGCCTCACGTCTCGACGGTTTGCGCCGTCGCCGCTCCGCCGCGGAGAAGGAACTCGACGAGTCGCGCGAGCGCATGCGCCGCGTGGAGATCGACGAGGCCGAGGTGAAGATGCGCCTGGAGGGCGCGGTCGAGGCGCTCCGGCGCGACCACGACCTCGAACCCGAGGCCGCGGAAGCCGCAGAACTGCCGGTCGTCCCCGAGGGCACCAACCCCGCCGCCCGCGTCCGCGACTTGGAACGCGAGCTGCGCCTGATGGGCCCCATCAACCCGCTGGCGCTGGAGGAGTTCAACGAACTGCAGGAGCGTCACAAGTTCCTGGAGGAGCAACTGGAGGACGTGCGCAACACGCGGCGCGACCTC
>CAZREK010000131.1:0-6787 GCA_964598965.1 uncultured Bifidobacterium sp.
CACCTACGAGACGGTGCAGCGGCTGCGCAGCGACGTGTTCCCGGTGGCGCTGGCGGGCAGCGGCCTGCACGCGCACGTGGGTGGGCAGACGGCCAACTTCGGTGACGTCGCGTCGCGAGTCAGCGAGCGTCTGCCGCTGTTCATCGTGGCAGTCGTGGTGTTGTCGTTCCTGCTGCTGATGGTGGTGTTCCGCTCGGTGCTGGTGCCGTTGAAGGCGGCCGTGCTGAACCTGCTGTCCATCGGCGCGGCGTACGGCGTGCTGGTGATGGTGTTCCAGTGGGGTTGGGGCAAGGGCCTGATCGGGCTGGAGACCACGGTGCCGGTGGTGTCGTTCATCCCGATGTTCATGTTCGCCGTGCTGTTCGGGCTGTCGATGGACTACGAGGTGTTCCTGCTGTCCCGTGTGCGTGAGGACTACGTGGCCACCGGCGACAACCACCATGCGGTCGTGTCCGGCCTGGCCGGGACGGCGCGGGTGATCACCTCTGCTGCGCTGATCATGATCTCGGTGTTCGCTGCGTTCGTGATGGGCAACGACCCCGCGGTGAAGATGCTGGGCCTCGGCCTGGCCACCGCGATCCTGGTCGATGCCACCATCGTGCGTTGCGTGCTGGTGCCGGCGACGATGACCCTGATGGGCAAGGCCAACTGGTGGCTGCCCGCATGGCTGGACCGCCGCCTGCCGCACATCGACCTGGACGGTGAGGGGGTTGGTTCGGGTTCGGGTGCTGCGCCGGTGCTGCCGGTCGCTGTTGCGGTCGGCGACTGAGTGCGCTGACTCGCGAAAGGCCCCCGGAGTGACCGGGGGCCTCTACCGTGGGCGAGGGGGGACTTGAACCCCCACGTCCTTGCGAACACTGGCACCTGAAGCCAGCGCGTCTGCCATTCCGCCACTCGCCCGAGTGGAAGCCCAAGGCTAACAACTCCCTCCCCCCTGCCCAACCCCCAATTGCATGGGCGCGAAGTGTTCCAGCAGGTGGAAGGGATCGCGCCCGTGCAGGGGCTGGCGGTCAGGAACGGGAAGAATCGCGCCCAACCGACCACACAGCCGGGCCCGACGACACGGCCAGCCCAGCGAGGTCAGTAGGTGTAGAAGCCGCGCTTGGTCTTGCGGCCGAGGTGGCCGGCGGCGAGCATGCGGCGCAGAGTGGGGACGGCTGCGTAGTTGGGGTCGCGGAACTCGTCGTACAGCGCATCGAGGATGGCCACCGAGGTGTCGATGCCCACCAGGTCGAGCAGAGCGAACGGGCCCATGGGGAAGTTGCAGCCGCCCTTCATCGCGGTGTCGATGTCGGCGATCGAGGCTGTCCCGTTCATCAGCATGCGCACTGCGTTGTTGAGGTAGGGGAACAGCAGCGCGTTGACGATGAAGCCGGCGCGGTCCATGACCTCCACGCCGTCCTTGCCACAACTGGCGGCGAAGTCCAGCGCAGCCGTGATCGTCTCGTCGCTGGCGGTCAGCGGGCGCACGACCTCGACCAGCTTCATCATCGGAGCCGGGTTGAAGAAGTGGACGCCGCACACCTTGTCCGGGCGCTGGGTGACCATCGCCAACTCGATGACCGGCAGGGTGCTGGTGTTGGTGGCGAGGATGCCCTCGGGCTTCACGATCTGCTCGAGCTCTTCGAACAAGGCCTTCTTCACCGCCAGGTCTTCCACCACGGACTCGATCACCAGATCGCAGTCGGCCAGCGCGCCCAGGTGGTCGGTGGCGGTGATGCGGCCCAAGGTTGCCGCACGATCCTCCTCGGTGGCCTTGCCGCGCTCGATCGCCTTGGCGAAGCCCTTGTCGATGCTGGCGACCATCGCCTCGGCCGCCGCCTTGGTGCGCGACCGCACCACCACGTCGAAGCCGGCCTTGGCCGCAACTTCCGCCAACCCCGAGCCCATGATGCCCGAACCGAGAATGCCCACGCGCTGAATCTGTGCCATGTCGGCACGTTACTACCCACGGGTAACTTCGGTCGAAGCGTAGTACCGTGCCCGCCATGGCCCCCGCCGACGACGTCGCTCGTACCCTCGCGTTCTTCATGGAGATCGACCGGCTGAAGGGCGTCGAGCGCCGCAACTGGCTGTCCGACGGGTCGCGACGGGAGAACACCGCGGAACACTCGTGGCACCTCGGCATGGCTGCGTTGGTGATGGCCCCGTTCGCCGCCGAGCCGGTGAACGTCAGCACCGCGGTGGCGATGGCCCTCGTGCACGACATCGTGGAGATCGACGCCGGCGACACGTTCGCCTACGACCAGGGCTCGGCCAACGACAGCAAACGCGCCCGCGAGGAAGCCGCAGCGGAGCGGCTGTTCGGCCTGCTGCCCGAACCGATGGGCGCCCGCCTGCGCGAACTGTGGGAGGAATACGAGCGCGGCGACACGCCCGAAGCCCGCTACGTGATGGCCGTCGACCGGATGGCCCCCATGCTGCTGAACCTGGCCGAAGGCGGTAGCACGTGGCGCGAGCACGGCATCACCCGCAGCCGGGTGATCGCCCGCAACGGCCCGCATGTCGAGCCTGCGCTACCCGCCGTCTGGGCGCAGGCCCTGCAGCGGCTGGACGAGGCCACCGCAGCGGGCGCGGTGGGGGCCGACTGACGATGGCGCGGCGCAAGAAGTACGTGCCGGTCGAGCGCACGTCGGCCGGGTACGTGGTGAACATGGAGCAGGAGGAGATCGACCTGCTCAGCCGCCTGTTCGACGAGCTGCGCGGGCTGCTGTTGAACCCGGACCCGCAGACCGCGCCGTTGCTCCGCCGCCTGGCCCCGCCCGCCTATCACCTCGCCGACGACGCGGAGGCGGAGAGCGAGTACCAGCGCCTGATGCACGACGACCTGGTGGCCGCCCGACTGGAGGCGCTGACCACGGTGGAGGGCCTGCTGCGCGCCGGGCAACCGTTCGACGAGGAAGGTGCCCAGGCCTTGCTGCGCTCGCTGAACTCGGTGCGTCTGGTGCTGGGCACGCTGCTGGACGTGGGCGAGAACGACGACCCGGGCGCGATCCCCGACGACCACCCGCTGGTGGGCGAACTGCACCTGTACCACTTCCTGTCCTACCTGCTGGACAGCACCGTGCAGGCGCTCAGCAGTTAGAGGTCGGCCAGCCAGGCGGGCAGCCGCACCGGACGGCCGGCAGCGGTGACGCACCCGTGTACCGTCACCGCGGTGGCGCGCACCTGCCCGCCCACAGTCAGCAGGTAGGCGATCTGGAAGGTGGTGCGCGTGGCCGCCCCGAAGCGCAGGTGGACGGTCACCAGGTCGTCGAAGCGCAGCGGCTGGCGGTACTGCACCGCCACTTCCAGCACCGCGATGTCCACGCCTTCGTCGCGCAGCGCCTGGTACGGGTGGTCGATCACCCGCAGGTACGCCACGCGGGCTTCCTCCAGGTACGGCAGGTAGCGGCTGTGGTGGACGATGCCCATCGCGTCGGTTTCGGCGAAGCGCACCCGCACGTCGTGCGCCCACGTGTAGTCCGCCGGGTCGAGCGATGGTTCCAGGTCGAGGCGCATCGCCAGGCACCGTACCGCTCGCGGGTCGCGGCCGGGCCGACTTCCGCGAATCGGGGTGGGGGAAATGGGCGCGCGGCTGATAATGTTTCGACGCTCTCAACCGGAGAAGTACCTAGCCCCCATCGTCTAGTGGCCTAGGACACCACCCTTTCAAGGTGGCGGCACGGGTTCGAATCCCGTTGGGGGTGCTGATCAGTTCGCAAGAATCTGGTCCCGTGGTGAAGTTGGAGTTCACGCCGGCCTGTCAAGCCGGAGGTCGCGGGTTCGAGTCCCGTCGGGACCGCTCGGGTGTTCGCATCCGAACGGTGGCCACGCAAGTGGTCGTCACTCGGTCGAGTAGCTCAGTCGGCAGAGCATACGCCTGAAAAGCGTAGGGTCACCGGATCGACGCCGGTCTCGACCACCAAGAAACCCCTGATAGATCGCAAGATCGACCAGGGGTTTCGACGTGTCCGGGGACGAGGTTGGTGGACTTGTCCGTTTCTTGTCCGCACGACACTCCGGTGATCATCCCACAAGGCAACATGGGACCGGCTCAACAGCGGTGAGTCCTGACCCCGCCGCCGGATCGTCGGACGCCGAGATCGCCGGACTCGCCGGTCACCGCAACGAGAGTGCTGCGGAACTCCTCGCGACGGCGCGGGAACAACCCGGAACTTCGGGCTGTCGCCGATACGTGCGTGTTCGGTGAGCAGTTGCTGGCAGGCTGCGGAGATCTCGTTGGCGTCGCTGTTGTTGTCGATGATGATGATCGAGTTGTGGCCAGTGAGAGTGTCGGCCGCCCAGGCGCTACCCCCTTCGGTGTGTGTAGGCGTTGCTCGCTTAGCGTCCGTGTTCGGCGTAGACGGAGGCGAAGTCCTCGTGTCGGGCACGCAGGTGTTTGGATGCGTCGCGTTCCCAACCGTGGTGGAAGCGGCGCGCTGCGGTCATCTCCACCGTTGAGTCCATCGTTGCCAGGTCAGGGAGTAGGCCACCGGCTTCGGGTGCGCCCATCTGCGCGTAGTCGCCGATTAGTCCGCGAGTAGTCTCACCGGCAGCCGAAGGCGCCATCGAGACGGGTGAGCTTGTCAAGCGTTACAGTCGGGCCGCCTCCTCGATCACGACCGCAGCCGAACGCTGTGAATCAGTTGCCACCAAGTTGGCCGCTGAATCGCCCGCACCCTCGATACGTGCAGCGCGTGTAGCGGCCGTCAGAAGCGAACGTAGAGGACGGTTTCCGGTTCCTGGCTGCGAGACGGGCGACAATCGCCGGGCATGTGCGGCCTGAACCCGACCGTCGTCGGGCTGGTCATACCAGGCGCGCTACATCGCTCCGGAAGGGGACGATGTCCAACCAGAGTCCTGCTTGACCCATCGCTTGCCTGACGCTAAGGTCACGAACCAACTACGACGGAGGTGGGGTCTGAGGCGGATAGTGCTGCTGTTTATGTTGACGTCCTTGGCGTTGACGGCTCAGCCAATTGCCAAGGTGAGCGCATTCGGGGAAAAGACCATCTACTGCGAGGGTGGGGCGGGCTATGCCGAGTCCGACTCAATCATTCCAGATGCAACGACAGCAAACTACGACACGTGCACGACAGTCCGCGTCCGTTTCCGGTACTCGGGTTACTCCGGCACATGGCAATATAGCTATGCGGGGTTCAAGATGATCTTCTGCTACCTGTGCTCGGGCGTAATCGGTGGCGGCCATGGATGGCTCAACAGTTGGGACCAATGGGTATCCACCACCACGTGACTGCGATCGTTGCTTGCACGCTGTTTGCAGGGTGCGCTGACACCGCAGGAAATGGATCACCAAGTGACTCCCACGCGGTCCTAGGTCAGAGCGCAGAACTGAAGTCGGCTCTCGACGACGGGCAGGTCACGTTCGCTGAGTATGAGGCTGGGTTTCTTCGGTATAAGGACTGTCTCGCCCTCGCGGGGTACGAAGTCGCGGGAGTTCAATTCGACAGTTCAACTCAGCTCTACTCCGCGTTGATCCCCAATAGTGCCATCGCGACGGGTCAGGACGAAAGCTGTTACAACGCCGAATACGGACCGCTTGACATGTCGTGGCAAGCCAATCTTGATCGCCCCGGAAACACGGACGTCACCCTCGGAAACTGGTATCGCGAGTGTCTCGTCGCTGCCGGCGTTACCGTCGCTGAGGGGCTTACTCCACGGCAGCTGCTGGAAGCTCTCAACCTGAACGGGGTGGACCCAGCGAAGTGCGTCAGCGACCACCTCGCCACCCGTGGGTAAGGCACCCGCGCCTCGGGGTGACGTCAGCCCGGCTGGCGGTCGAGGGGCAGCACCGGCACGCTGGCTCCACCGGTGGTCACAACCTGCAATTGCAGTCATTTTGTGGTCGGCACCGGTCGTCTTCGCTGCCACCTTGGATCCGACACCAGTCGAGCACAAAGCCCTGTGGGGCTCGAACGATGTGCCAGCAACATCGGAGGTCGGTTACCGCATCGACGACGGCGAGCAGCCAGCCACCGTCCATCTGAGCTGGCGTGAGGGGGCTATTGCTGTCTGGAGCTGGCCAGAAGGTGGGGTTGTCACAGAGGTATTCGTGCGGCCCGGAACGGTTGTCACCGATGGCGACCCGGTCATCGCCGTCAACGGTGTCACTCGAATTGCGCAGTTGAGTGGCGAACCGCAGTATCGACCAATCAGCGCTGGCTTGGCGGGTAGTGACGTCGATTGGCTCGACAACCTGCTCATCCGCCGGGGAATCAGCAGCACTTCTTCGTTGAACAGCTCAGGGGCGACCACCGCGGAGACCGTGAGGGCAATCCGGCGGTACCAGGTTTCAATCGGCGCGGCGGCAGACGGAGTCTTCAAGCCCGAGTACACTATTTGGACCCCGCCAACTGACCCCTCAGGGTCGATGTCCGTGGGCGCGGTCAGTGTCCAGCAGGGCCATTACGTGGAATTTGGTGGGGCAATTGCCTCTGGCGTCGCGCATGTAGTCAGTGCATCGATTGAGTCCGACGCGGCACCGGGCAGGAGATCCCTTCTCGTGGGTACGCCCCTAAGGTTCTCGACGGGGGCCGTCGACATCGGGCTGAGCGGACTGACGCTGAGCGAAGATGACTTCCGAGAGTTGGAGCGAGTGGCATCGCCTGGCGAACCGCAGTTGGCCGGGTCCTTGCGCCGCAAGGATCCATTCCACCCGGGGGCGGTTCCCTCTACGGCTCTTTCATCTACAGCCGATGGCCAGACTTGCATCATCCTCGTGTCACCCGACGGATCCTTTGCAGCAGAGTTGTTCAACCCGTTGGCGATCGAGTCGAGTGAGCCC
>CAZREK010000132.1:0-6710 GCA_964598965.1 uncultured Bifidobacterium sp.
GTGGGCGAAGTGAATGTCGTCCTGGAGGCGGGGCATACGCCGCAGACCGCGCAACTTGCCAGCCGTCGGGCCGGTGATGAACCCCCGCGGATGTGCCAGACACAGCGCCGCGCATCTCGCCTCGAGCGTCAGCGGGGTGCTGCAGATGCGGAACACGCGCTCATACCAGACCTCGAACAGCCCCTCCTCGACTGCCCGATTGCGGCTGCGTCGGCTGATGCCGGCGACGGTCAGCATGGGCGCGGTCGCCATGCCGTGGTGTGTGCGGAAGCAGTCGAGCGCCTCCGCCGGTAGGTGGATCATGGGTCACCTCGATTGATGTGACGGAATCTCGGGGGAAGCAGCGCGGACCATATCGCCCGATCGGGTCCGCAACTCCCTGCCCCTACGGGGGTTCCGAGTGGGTGGTGACACCACTGGTGTCGCCACCCACTCGCTTGCGCACCACCCACTCGGGTGGTGCGCACCCACTCGCATCAGGGGTGGGCAGGGTGAAAACGAACGTGGGCGCCGGGGGGCGACTGGGCGAGGACGGCAAGGTCGGCAGGGTCCACCACGGCCACGACCGGATACCCGCCGGTGGTGGGGTGGTCGGCGAGCATCACGATCGGCTGGCCGTCCGGAGGTACCTGCACCGCGCCCTCCACCAGACCCTCCGACGGCAACTCCCCCGCGACCGATCGCTGCAGCACCGGCCCGGACATGCGCACACCGACACGGCTGGACGAGGCCACAGTCCACGCTCCGGACAGCAGGCGTTCCCACGTTCCCGACACGAACCAGTCGAGTCGTGGCCCAGGCCACAGCCGCGCGGTCTGCCCCAACGCACGCGGCACGGCAGGGTGCGACGTCGCCGGGGTCCCTGGGTCCGGCCCCACGGTCAGGCGATCTCCGTCGCGCACGCACCCTCCGCGCACACAAACGTACGTGCGTGCGCCGTCGACCACGCGCACGACCCGCATGGTGGCTCCCGCGGGCAGCACCACGGGGGCGCCCCACCCGACGGGCGGGCCATGCTCGACCTGCACCACGGCGACCGCACCGGTGACGCACACCATCGCCGGTGTGGTCGTGCGGAGAACGAGGCCACCGCACGTCTCCACGCCCGCGGCATCCACCGCGTTCCCCAACAGCCGGTTCCCTAGGGCGAGCGACTCGATGTCCACTGCGCCCCCACGCGACTGGCCGTAGCGCGCGCGGCCGGGATGACCGCGGCCCACCACCTCGGTACCGATCCCCCACGCGAGCGCCTCGATCATCGCGGTCGGAACCTCACCGTCGTGCCCGGGGCCAGCAGCGCGGGAACGGAGCGCGCCTCGTCCCACAGCGCTGCGTCGGTGCGACCCAGCAAGTGCCACCCACCAGGACTCTCCCGCGGGTAGACCCCCGCGAACTCCGCGGCGATCGCCACCGCGCCCGCGGGCACACGTGTGCGCGGTGTTGCGCGACGTGGCAGCTGCAGTTCCGGTGGCAGGCCCACTATGTAGGCGAAGCCGGGCATGAACCCGCAGAAGGCCACGGTGTAGGTGGCGGCACTGTGACGGCGCACGACTTCCTCCACCGACACACCGACCTGGGCTGCGACATCCGCCAGGTCCTCACCGTCGTACGTCACGTCCAGCACGACGGTGGCCGCCGCAACCCCGTCTGACCGGTCGAACACCTCGGGCATGTACAACGAAGCCGTGTCCAACGTGCCGTCGTGCGCCAGCAACACCGTGCGCGCCGCGGGCACGACATCTTCCACACCGGCCGGCGGATGCGACTGCCACCACTCGCTGGCGTGCATCACCTGCGCGAGCGACTCGAACTCCACCAGCACCGCACGCGGCCCGTAGGGCAGCAGCTTCACGCGGTGAAGGCCCTGAACGGGTAGCCGGCGCGCCCCAGCGCCTCACGGCAAGCGGTCACCAGCGCCACCGCGCCGGGCGTGTCGCTGTGCACACACACCGACTGCACTCCTTGGCTTGCGAGTCGCACGGCCTGCTCGGCAGCGCCTGCGGGAGCGGTGATCAGCGCGCCTGGTTGTGTACGCGGCACCAGCGTGCCATCAGCGGTGTAGGCGCGATCGGCGAAGCCCTCGCGCACGAAGCGAAGCCCGGCCGCCGCGCAGGCGCGCTCGATCTCCGACCCGGGCAGGCCCAGGACCGCCAACGACGGGTCCAGGTCGCGCACCGCACCGGCCACTGCGGTCGCCTGTGCGGCGTGGTGCACAATCGCGTTGTACAGCGCGCCGTGCGGCTTCACGTAGCGCACGTCGCTGCCGGCAAGGCGGGCCATCGCCGACAGTGCGCCGATCTGATACACGACCGCGGCGGCGAGATCGTCCGGCAGTATGTCCATGAACCGTCGCCCGAAACCGGCGAGGTCCGGGTAGCTCACCTGCGCCCCGATCGCACAACCCGACGCGGCAGCCAACGCGCACACCCGCCGCAGCGTCAGTGGGTCGCCGGCGTGGAAGCCACACGCGACGTTCACCGATGTCAGCAGCGGGATCAGTTCGCCATCGGGGCCGCCCGGCCATTGGCCGTAGCCCTCCCCCACGTCGCTGTTGAGATCGATGGCCTGCTGCTGGGCCACGGCTCAGCCGGCCAGTGCCTCGGCGACGGCCTCGTCGGTGAGCCGGCGGAAGCAGCGGCGACCGTTGGTGCGCGGCAACACGGCAACCTCCAGGTCGTCGGCGACGAGTGTGCGATCCGCACCCGCCAGCGCACGTGTTGCCGCACGCAGCACGGCGGGCAGCGGCATGCCGTCGGTGTACGACTCTTTCATCCGCCCGCCGATGGCCTCCGCGTCGCCGCCCAGCACCGAATAGGTGCGCTCGTCGATGACGGTGCCGTCGTAGAGGATGTGGAACATCTGGTCGCCGTCGGACGATTGGCCGACTTCGGCCACCAGGATCTCGACCTCCAGCGGCTTCATCTCGTGCGTGAAGATCTGGCCGAGGATCTGCGCGTAGTTGTTGGCCAGGCTGCGGGCGTCGACGTCGTCGCGGCTGTACTGGTAGCCCTTCACGTCGGCGGCGCGCACGCCTGCCACACGCAACTGATCGAACTCGTTGTACTTGCCCACGCCGGCGAAGGCGATGCGGTCGTAGATCTCGCTGATCTTGCGCAGCGTGTTGCTGGGGTTCTCCGCCACCAGCGCGATGCCGTCGACATAGCGAACAGCGACAGCGGCACGACCACGCGCGATGCCCTTGCGTGCGTAGTCCGCACGGTCCTTCATCACCTGCTCGGGGGCGACGTAGAACGGCATGCTCATCGACTGCGCACCTCCGTGACGATGGAGTCGAAGACCCCGACCAGTTCGTCGTCGGCGAGGCGGCGCCACCCGTCGGCGGTGATGGTTGCCACCACCGGATAGATGCCGCGCAAGGCGTCGGGACCACCGGTGGCGGAGTCCGCATCGGCGGCCTCCCACAACGCACGGCACGCCAGCGCCACTGCGGCGGCACGGTCGAGCGCAGGACGCCAACCAATCTTGATCACGGTGCCGGCGTGCAACTGACCGGAGCCGGTGGACACGTAGTCGTGCTCCTCGTAGCGACCGCCGGTGACGTCGTAGTCGAACAGGCGGCCCACTCCGCGCAGCAGGTCGTAGCCAGCGAAGATCGGCACCACCACCATGCCCTGCATCGCCGCCGGCAGGTTGCCGCGCACCATCATGCTGAGCTGATTGGCCTTGCCCTCCAGGCTGAGCGAGCTGCCTTCCACCTTCTCGTAGTGCTCGAGCTGCAGCTGGAACAGCTTGATCATCTCCATCGCCGGCCCAGCGGCACCCGCGATGGCGACACCACTGTGCTCGTCGGCCTGCACCACCTTCTCCATGCCGCGGTGGCTGATGAGATTGCCGCTGGTTGCCCGGCGATCACCGGCCATGACCACACCGTCGGCGTAACGCAACGCCACGCACGTGGTGGCGTGCGGCACGGCGAGGTCGGCCACCAGGTCGGCCGACATCTCGACCGACGGCGCGAGCCCCATGCGCTTCAGCAGCTCGGGGAAGCTGGAACCCGGGTCGTCACCCGGGCGGAAGAACGGCATGGACATGAGGTCACTCGCCGCCCTTCTGCACGTACGACTTCACGAAGTCCTCCGCGTTGGTCTCCAACACGTCGTCGATCTCGTCCAGCAGGTCATCCAGCTCGGCCTTCAACTTGTCGCCGGTGGCGGCAACCACGGGCGCGTCGTCGACGGTTTCCTCGGTGCGGGCGGGTGTCGCCTTCTGCTTCTGAGTGCGCTCGGCCATCGGTTCCTCGTGTTCTAGGCCCCGAGCCGGGCGAGCAGCTCGGCCGGGGTCTCGCTCTCGTCGATCAAGCTAGCCACCGTTGCGGCAGTGCCGCGCAGCGGTTCCATCATCGGGACTCGGCGCAAGGGGTCGCGGCCGATGTCGAAGACGATGCTGTCCCAGTTGGCCGCGGCGATTTCCGCGGGCCACTTGGCCAGGCAACGGCCGCGGAAGTAGGCCCGCGTGGTGGCAGGCGGCTCGACCGTGGCACGGCGCACGTCGTCGTCCTGCACCAACGTGTCGAGGCCGACACGCAGGGCCAGGCAGCGGTCGGCGCGCATGTCGTGGTACTGCAGGTCCAGCGCCTTCAGCCGGGCGTCGCCGCCGCGCAGCCCGTGGCGTTCCGCGTAGCCCTCTACCAGGCGGCGCTTGGCCACCCAGTCCACTTGGTGTGCGACCCTGTCGGGGTCGGCCTCCAGACCGGTCAGCATCTGCTCCCACAGGTCCAGCACCTGTTCGCCGACCTCATGGCCGACGGCCTCCAGGCCACGCGAGCGCGCGTAGTGGCGGGCACGTTCCAGCAGGGTCCACTGCATCTGCAGGCCGGTGAGCTTGCGGCCGTCACGCAGGCTGATCGTGCGTCGCAGGGTGGGGTCGTGGCTGACCTGACGAATGGCGCCCACCGGGTTGGCCAAAGTGAGGTCGTCACCGAGCACGTCGTCCTCGATCATCGCCAGCACGATCGCCGTGGCGCCGACCTTCACCAGCGTGGCGGTCTGGCTCATGGTCGCGTCGCCCACGATCACGTGCAGGCGCCGGTACTTCGCCGGGTCGCAGTGCGGTTCGTCGCGGGTGTTCACGATCGGGCGCTTGAGCGTGGTTTCCAGCCCGACTTCCTCCTCGAAGAAGTCGGCGCGCTGGCTGAGTTGGAACGGCACGTCGTGCGGGCTGCTGCCGGGAAGTTCGCAGCCCACCTTGCCCGCGCCCACCACCACCTGACGAGTGACGAAGTGCGGCGTGATCTGGTGCACGATGCGCGAGAACAGCACCTCGCGAGCGACGAGGTAGTTCTCGTGGCAGCCGTAGCTGTTGCCCTTGCCGTCGGAGTTGTTCTTGTGGCACAGGATCTCCGCGCCCTCGGGCAGCATCGATGTCGCTGCCTTCATGCTGGCGCGCACAATCTCCTCCGCCGCACGGTCGAACAGCAGCGCCTCCATCGCGGTGAGGCACTCGGGCGTGCTGACCTCGGGGTGCGCGTGGTCCACGTAGTAGCGGGCGCCGTTGGTGAGCACCGCGTTCACCAGGTGCGTCTCGATCTCTGGCGCGAGCAGGTCGTCCACGCGGAAGCCGCGTGCGTCGCTGCCCGGGTGCTCGTCCTCGAAGTCCCACCCCACTCGCCGCTGGTGCGCGAGGTAGGCGTTGATCAGGATCGACGACGCGGTGACGGGGTTCGCCGTGGTCTCCCCCACCGGGCCGCGCACGAGGATGCCGTACTCGGTCTCGATGCCACACACCTTCGGGATGGCCATGCGCCGCACCCTACCCTCCCCACTTCCAGCCCCCCGGCAGCTTGCGGGCAGACTGGGGACATGACCGACTGGGTGGCCATCTCGCGACGTAACGCACGCAGTGTGCAGACCACGATCGGGTGGATCTTCTGGGACCCCGGCGCAGTGCGGCGCTACCTCGCGCTCGACCTGCCCGAAGGGCTGCACGGCCCGCTCGGTTACATCGCGGCTCGCAGCGCCCCGCTCGCCGGTGCCGGCCCCGACGCTGTCCTTGCTGCGTTCGGCTCGATCAGCGAGGCCGGCATCCGCGGTGTGTTCGGCCTGCTGGGCACGCCCGAGCGGTTCCGCCAATTCTGGGACGCGCGTGACGAGGCGGTGCTGGAAGGCTTGGCCGAGCACGCACCGGACTCGCTGGCTGCGCTGGAGGAATACGGGCCGCTGCTGTGGCCGGTGGTGGATCGTCTGCCGCGCATCGGCCGCGTGTTCTTCGGTGCCCACCTGGCGATGCCGCGCCCCGCCCATCCGGTGCTGTCCGGGTGGCACGCGGTGAACTGTCTGCGGGAGTGGCGCGGCGACACCCACTGGGCGCTGGTGGTGGCCGCGGGCCTCACGCACGCGGAGGCGTCCATCCTGCACAACGCGTGGCTGGGTTACGACGCCGACTGGCTGCCCCTGTCGCGTGGCACCACTCCCCCGGACCTGGATGACGGCTACGCCGCGCTGCGGGTGAAGGGTCTGGTGGACGACCGCACGGTGAACGCCCGCGGCATCGCCCTGCGTCAGCAGATCGAGGACGACACCGACCGGCTCACCACGTTGCCGTGGGAGCTGTTGGGCGAGCCGGCCTCGACGCGCTTCGCCGAGCTGCTGGAGCCCCCCTGCGAGCTGCTCTTGAGGCGCGTGGACATCACCGCCGGCCCCAACTACCAGCCGGCTTCGCGCCTTCGCGACTGAGTGCTACAGGTACTGACC
>CAZREK010000133.1:0-6704 GCA_964598965.1 uncultured Bifidobacterium sp.
GTACTCGGCTTCGGGGAAGCTCAGCGGCACCGGGTGATCCGAGGGCTGGTGCAGGCGACCGATGATCCGCAGTTCGCGGCGCGCATCGAGCGCGGCCCCGGCCACCACCTTCTGGAACAGATCCATGGTCATCGCTCCGCTGCAGCTCCAGGTCATCAGCACCCCGCCGGGGGCCAACAGCTTGGCGGCCAGCAGGTTGAGGTCCTTGTAGGCGCGCGACGCCTTCTCGATCTGGGCCTCGCTGGCGGCCAGCTTGGGCGGGTCCAGCAGGATCAGGTCGTACTGCTTGGCGCGATCGCGCAGGCCGCGCAAGGCGGTGAACGCATCGGCCTCCATCAGCTCGCCCACGTCGACCCCGTTCAGCGAACCGTTGCGACGGGCGACCTCCAGCGCGGGCCCGGACGAGTCGATCGACGTCACCGACTTCGCTGCGGCGCGGGCGGCGATGACCGAGAACGCACCGGTGTAGGAGAACACGTTCAGTACCCGTCGCCCCGCGGCCCAGCGGCCGACCTCGGCACGTGCGTCGCGCTGGTCGAGGTAGAACCCGGTCTTGTGACCGCCTTCGGCCTCCACCGCGAAGCGGAACCCGGCCTCGTGGGCCACCAGGTCCGGGTCGGGGGCCGAGCCGCGCAGCGTGCCGACCCGCGGCGCCAGGCCTTCGCGCTGGCGGACATCAGCGTCGCTGCGCTCGTGCACGCACCTCACGCCCGGCAGGGCGGCGAGGGCGTCAGCCAGTACGTCCTGCCAGGCGTCGGCTCCGGCAGTGGTCAACTGGCACACGACCGTGTCGCCGTAGCGATCGGCGGTCAGGCCCGGCACGCCGTCGGCCTCGCTGAACACCAGCCGCGCCGAGTCGGTGACGCCCGACGCCAGCAACCCACTGCGCCGTTCGGCAGCGGCAGCAACTTGGCCGGCGATGAACCCAGGGGTGACGGTCTCGTCCGCGTCGAACGTCCACATACGGGCGCGGATGCGCGACTCGGGGCTGTACGCGGCCCAACCGAGGGCGGTGCCGTCGGCGCCGCGCACCAGCACGGTGGCCCCCGGCGCCGGCGAGCCCTCCACGCGGGCGACCCCGCCGCTGAACACCCATGGGTGGCGGCGCAGCACGGACTTCACCGCCGGCGGCTTCAGCCAGATGGACGGCGTCACGAGCGCGAACCAGCCTCAGCGCAGGGTGAGGTCGGACGGCCCGCCGCCGCTGACCAGCCAGCCGTCGGCCTGCATCACCTTGCGCTGCAGGTCGCCGATCTGCTGGCGCAGCACCATGTTCTCGTGCACGCTGGCTTCCAGCGCCCGCATCAGGCCGTTGATGCGTTCCTCCATGGATGCCAACCGTGTGGTCACCTCCGCCGGCGCACCCCCGCCGGCGCTGGGGGCGAACTGTTGGCCGGTGGCCAGCGCGTCGAGGCGCCCCGCGACCTCGGCCCGCAGCCGGTCGATGAGACCGAGCAACGTGGCGTTGATGCGGTCCAGGTCGGCCCGCGACTCCGCACGGGTCTGGTCCAGACCTTGCTGCGAAAGGTTGGCGAAGGTTGCCGTGGCCGTGTACTGCGCTTTGACCTGCTGTTCGAGTGCGACGACGCGCTCGCGCAGATCGGCAAGCACGACGGCGGTGGACTCCGTGCCGTCCTCCGGCAGGAACGGCTGCTCGCCGACCTCCACGTCCTTCCACTGCTTGTCGGTTCGCCGCATCGTTCGCCCCCTTCTGCCACAGCCTGTCACCGCGCGACCCCGGCTCGTCGCAACTGAGGAAGATTTCTGACGAAATACCCTTTAGCTTGACGGGGTCCCCGCCGATGATGCTTGTGCGTCCGTACCGCTTTGCGGCCCGGCGTTTCCACTGGGACACAAATAGCAAGCGGGAAGGATCCCCCACATGAACCAGAAGAAGCAGGACAAGGGCTTTACCCTCGTCGAGTTGCTCATCGTCATCGTCATCCTCGGCATTCTCGCCACCGTCACGGTGTTCGCCGTGCGTGGCATCACCCAGGACGCGCAGACGAACAGCTGCTCCACCGAGCGTCGCACCATTGAGACCGCGATCGAGGCGTTCAACGCCAACAACCAGGCTGACGCCACGGAGATCGCCGACCTCGTGCCGGACTACCTGAAGGACGACCCGTTCGAGAACTTCAAGGCCACCCCGGCCGGCGCGCTGACTGACAACGCTGGCGTCGCTGACGGCGCTGGCCGTTGGACCATCACCTTCGGTGGCGCCGACGGCCCCACCATCGCCGGTGTGAACGACTGCGGCTGATACCGATGAGCTGAGCGCTTCGCCGCTCGGAACCATCTGAAAAGGGCCGGGTCCTTTGGACCCGGCCCTTTTCCTTTCCCCCAATCTGCTTTCCCGGTTGAGTCCTGAGCGAAACGTGCCGATACTGGGAGTGCCGACCAGCGGTCGGAGTTGCCCATGCCTGTCCTTCGCCGTCCCCCCTCGGCCCCTCCGGGTCATGCCCACCGTGGACGCGACGCGGGCATCAGCCTGATCGAGGTGGTCATCGCCATCGCCGTCGTCGGCACGGCGGTGGTGCCGTTGATGCTGGCGGGCGTGTCGTCGGTGAAGGTGTCGTCGCAGACGCACACCGTTGCCCAGGTGGAGACCGTGTTGGTGAATGCCGCCGACCGCGTCAACCGCGCCAGCGAGAGCTGCGACTATGACGTGTATGTGGAGGCCGCAGCGCTGGAGACCGGTTGGGCTCCTGATCGCGCGTCGGCGACCTATCAGTACTACGTGCCCGGCGACAATTCCCCGATCGAGGCCGGCACGTGGGCCAACGGAGCATGCCCGGGCGCGCAACGCCCTGAGGCGCTCGTTCAGAAAGTGACGATCACGGTGATCAGCCCGGACGGGAAGGTCACCCGCACATTGGTGGTGGTGAAGAGCGATGTCTGAACACGAACGATCCCGTCGCGATCGCGGCATGACCCTTCCCGAGTTGTTGATCGGCGTGATCATCACCGGTCTGTTGGTCAGCGGTATGGCCGCGGCCAGCCAGGTGGTGCTCAGCCAGAACGACAACACCGGTGGCCGTCTCAACAACGCCCGCTCGCAGCAAAGCGTCGGCTCGTGGCTGCCGGGCGACCTCGCGTCGGCAGAGTTCGTCGACGACACACCCTCCGCCTCGCCATGCGGCGCCAACTGCCCCAGCGGGTTCACCGTCGACGGGTCGAACACGCTGCTGCTGCGGTGGTCCGGTTCCGTGCCCAACCCGCATTACGGCACGGACGGCGACACGCAGACCACGTTGCCCACATCCACCGCCGTGTCCTACCGGTACGTGGAGGTCGGCACCGATCACTACGACGTCGTCCGCATCCAGTGCGACAGCGTCAACGGTGGTGCGCCCACCTGCATGAAGACGATCGTGCTGCACAACGTCGACCCGCCGCCTGCCGGCGTCGAGTACATCGCCGGTGAAACGAAGCCGGTGTGGGTCATGCTCGTCACCTTGGCCGTCGACCCCGCCGCGCCTGGCGACGGAACCGACCTGAACCTGTCGCCCGGCGGCAACACCATCGACCCCACCTACTACTACCGTGAAGGTCGTCGTGTGTCGGTCACCATCAACGGTGGCGGCGACATCGCCAACGCCGGTGGTGGTAGCGAGCAGATCACGGTGACCGCCGGCGGTACGCGCCGCGACCCCAGCCTCAGCACCACCAACCTCAGCGCCACGCCCACCTTCGCGGCCACCCGGTCGCGCTGCGGTGGCAACTTCGGCCTGCTGGTGGACACGTCGGGCTCCATCGGCACCAACATCTCCTACGTCCGCAGCGGCGTGACGGCGTTCATCAACGCCTTCGCCGGCACCCCGATCAAGCTGCAGATCGTGCGCTTCTCGTCCACGTCGTCCACCCTCGGCGCGCCGACCTGGAGCCGCTACTTCGACATGCTGGTGGACAGTGACGTCGCCGATCTGAAGGCGTACGTGAACGGCGGCACGCTCAGCACCGGTGGCACCGCCACTGCGCTGGCGTCCTCCGGGTCCACGAACTGGGAAGACGCGATCTTCCGCATGTTCCTCAACAACGACGGCACGGTGCAGCAGGTGCTGCCCGACACCGTGATCATGTTCACCGACGGTATGCCCACCTACAACCGCCTGAACTCCAGTTCGGCGACGGCTCCGGCGACGATGGTCAACGACGACATCGGCCTGCCGACAGCCAACGGCAGCTCGTACAACCAGTTGTCCTGGAACCGCGCCAACCGCATGCTGCGCGTGTACGAGGCCGACCTGGAGAAGCTGATCGGCGTGTACGTGGGCACCGATGTCGGCGGCTCGTCCACCTGGCTGGAGCAGGGCCCGGGTTACCACTTGGTGGACTACCTGCGCGGCTACCACGACACGTGGGAGAAGGGCTACCACATCGAGAACGCGCAGCGCGGGTTCCACACCACGTACGAGTACGCCGGCACTGGCCTCACGTACCAGTACGCGAACGGCCTCAGCTACCAATACGCAGCGACGGGTCAGCAGTGGCAGTACGCGGCCACGGGGCTGACGTTCTGGAAGAAGTCGAGCGGCACCTGGAAGACCACCGACGCGGCCACCTACTTCGCGGGGAACACCAGCACCGGCACTGGTGACAACTACAAGACCACGGTCACCGGCACGCTCGGCAACTGGACCAACATCAACGCCACCATCTCGACGTCGAAGAGCAAGTATGACCTGTCCAACACGTCGGCAGGCACGGGCGACGGCTTCCGCAACGTGATCACCGGCGCTCTTGACGGCTGGACCACCTCGGGTATGTCGAAGTCGCTGTTCGACCTCTCCAACACCACCTCCGATGCCACCGACGGCTACCGCCCGGTGGTGCCCACCAGCATCTCTGGCTGGACCAACACCACCAAGACCTACTACGACACCAACAACGCCGTGGCCGGAACCGCCGACGGCTACCGCAGCTACGTCAGCGGTTCGCTGGGTAGCTGGACCGTCACCACCCAGGCGTACTACAACCTCAACAACACCACGGCCAGCGACCAGAACGACGGGTACCGCACGAGCAAGCTGTACACGGCCCCGTATGACACCTGGGAGGCCACCACCGACGCGGCGTTCATCGCGGGCAACACCACCGACGACAACTCCGACGGCTGGTTCGCCAACATCTTCTACACCGCGCCGTACACGTACTGGTCGTCGGTCACCGAGTCCGAGTACATCGGGAACAACATTCGGCCCGACAGCTCCGACGGATGGCGAGTCAGTCACCTGTACTCCGCGCCGTACTACGGGTGGGAGGCCACCACCGAGTCCGCCTACACCTCCGGCAACACCGTGTGGGGCAGCGCGGACGGATGGGATGCCACCAAGGTGTACGCCGAGCCATACGTGTTCCACGAGGGCTACTCCAGCGTCAGCCGCAAGAACACCGCGATCCTGAAGGATCTCATCGACCCGGGTGGCGTGGTGCCCGCGCTGAAGAGTGGCACCACGTACACCAACTCCAAGGAAGCGACCTATTACGAGTTGCCGACATGGGACCAGTTCGCCGGCGCGATGACCAGCATGGCGCTGTCGGAATGCGGTGGCACGGTGACGTTGCAGACGAAGGTCGGTTCGGCGACGGCACCCGACCCGTTCACCTACCAGAGCTCGGTGGACATGACCACCGCCACCACCAGCGCTCAGTTCCGCAGCGGCACCTTCGACTTCGACCTGGCCGGCGGTATCAGCCAGACCGTCACCATCACCCCGCTGGTCACCTCCGACCTCAGCATGTACTCACCGGCCGGGTGGAGTTGTAAGGCCGGCGGCGCGGCGTACCCGTTCACCACGACCCCGGTGAACGGCGGGCCATGGACCAGCATCACGTTGACGGTGCCGCCCAACCAGGCGATCTCCTGCGTGAACGCGGTGACCCTGTCGTGACCCGGTGGCGCTTCCGTCGCCGGGCCGCGGCTGCCCCTGCGCAGCCGCGCGACGACGGCATGGCGCTGGTGTTCGCCATGGTCTTCATGATCATGGCGACGGCGCTCATCCTGCCGTTGCTGAGCTACACGCGAACGGTGATGAAGGCGGCCAACGACGAGGACAAGAAGATCACCCGCGTGTCTGCCACCACCGGCGCCATGCGGCTGGCGTTGGCCGAGCCGATCAAGCTGTACCAGGCCTGCGCGGAGAACGCCGGCCTGCACGTGGCGTTCCCCCTGGCCATCCCCGATGTCGGCACGCCGGTGGAAGTGGAGTGCTACACGGTCAACCAGGCCAGCGAGCTCGACGGTTCGGAGATCCGCATCGCGATGACCACGGTGGCGGCCGGCACTGTCGCCCCCGACGGCACGGTGGGCGACCCGTATGTCAACAACGGCTCGGCCGACCCGCACGTGTGGTGGAACGATGCCACCACCGCCAGTCAAGGCGGCAAGATCTGGCTGCCGTACCTGCCCACGCACGCGCTCAACCACCCGGCGTCCAGCGGCTACATGATGCCCGCGTGGGCGGGCGACTGCCGGGTGTTCTTCCCGGGCACGTACAGCGACCCGATCACGATCGCCGACGACATCCCCACGTACTTCACCTCCGGGGTCTACTACTTCGAAAACACCGTCACCTTCGGGGCGAGCGCGAACGTCGTCATCGGCCTCGGTGCGGCGGAGGGGTGCACGACGGACAGTGAGGCCGCGCTCTACGCGATCAACGCTCCGCTGAACATCAGCATCTCCGGCGTCGGCGGCACCT
>CAZREK010000134.1:0-6635 GCA_964598965.1 uncultured Bifidobacterium sp.
GGCTGCACAGGGCGGCCGTCAGGCGCACGAGGCGTACACCTGGGTGCCGGCGGTGACCGCCGACCTGTTCGACCCCGCCGAGCGGCTGGCGCTCGCCGATGCTCCGTGGCCGGGTCGTCTGCCCACGCCGTCGCCCACGGTGGTGCACCACACCCCTGTGGCGGCGACGGTGGTGGACGACGGTGGGCGGCCGGTGCGGGTCACCGCTCGCGGTGGGGTGTCGGCTGCTCCGGCCGTCGTCACCCTCGACGACCCCACCGATGCCCGTCCGCGCCGGGTGCAGGCCTGGGCCGGGCCGTGGCCGGTGGAAGAACGCTGGTGGGACGCTGCCCGCGCTCGGCGCATGGCCCGTTTCCAAGTGCTCACCACCGACGGCCGCCTGCTGTTGCTGGTGGTGGAACGCGGCGCCTGGCACCTCACCGCCGAGTGGTCGTGAGGTGGTGTCGGTCAGGCCGAGATCAGCTCGCGACCGTCGCGGTCGTCGTCGGCCTGCGCGGGGCGCTGGTCGATGGTGCGCAGCAGGTCGTTGCTGAGGCGGAACCCAACGCCGCGCACGGTGTGGATGAAGCGCAGCTCGGGCGCCTGCTGCTGCAGCTTGCGGCGCAGGTTGCTGAGGTGCACGTCGACGACATGAGTGTCGCCCACCCAATTGGGGCCCCACACCTCTTCCAGCAGTTCCTGGCGAGAGCAGACCTCTGCCGGGCGACGGCACAGCTGCTCGAACAGGGCGAACTCGATGCGCGTGACCGGCACGTCCGTGTCGCTGACCCGGATCTCCTTGCGGCCGACGTCGACGGTCAGCACGCCGATGTTGATCAGCGACGCCTGCATCGGGTCCCAGCGAGCGTGCAGCTGACGCGGGCGGCGCAGCAGCGCCTGGCAACGCGCGGCCAGTTCGTCGGGGTTCATCGTGGACGACACGACGTCGTCGGCACCGGCGCGCAGAGCCCGAATGCGGGCGCTGTCGGCATCGGGCGGGGCGATGCCCACGATGTAGGCGTCGGACATGGCGCGCACGGTGTCGAACAGGGTGCCACCCTCGGGGCTCTGCAGATCGAGATCGACCATCACCACGTCGGGGGAGAACGAGCGGGCCAACGTCAGCGCGGCGTCTTCTTCTGTGGTGGCGCTCACCGAGTAGCCGCGGGTGCGCAGCGCCGACGACGCCACCCGGCGCAGCATCGGGTCGGCGACTGCCAGGAGGACTCGGGGCGCAAGTTGTGCGTCGGGTTCCATGGTTCGACTTCCGGTGGTTCAGGGGTGCTGCCGCACCCGCCTCAACGGTTCACTATCGGCCGCGCGGCGCGCGATCTGAAGCAGCGATTTTGACGAAGTCCTGCCCTACCGTGACGGAGTGCCCGACAATGCCCCCACCCCCGATGCCGCAGTCCACGCCGCGCTGCGCGCCGCCGTTCTCGCCCGCCGCCCGGTGGACAACCGCGAACGGCAGTCGATCGCCGCATTCGTGGAGCATTTCGACCGCCTCGAGCGCCCGTGCGACGAGCACGCGGACAAAGTGCACGTCACCGCCTCGGCGATCCTGGTCACCGACGATCGCCGCCGCGTGCTGCTGCACCGGCACAAGCGGCTGGGGCTGTGGCTGCAGCCTGGTGGGCACATCGATGCTGGCGAGACACCCTGGGTGGCCGCCGAACGCGAAGCGCGCGAGGAGACCGGGCTGCCCGCGCAGCTCGTGTCGCCGGACCTGATCCATGTCGACGTGCACCCCGGCCCGCGCGGGCATACCCACCTCGACCTGCGCTACCTGGTGGAGTCGCCGCACGTCTCCCCGGCGCCGCCGGAGGGCGAGAGCCAGGACGTGCAGTGGTTCGCCTGGCACATCGCCGTCGGGATGGCCGAGGCCGGTTTGGAGGGTGTGCTGCGTGCCATTCAGCCGGGCACGCCCACCGTGCGCCCGGCCCGTGGCAACGACGCCCGCGAGTGCGCCGACGTGTACCTGCGGTCGCGCGCCTTCGCGCTACCGACGGTGCCGGTGGTGCACGAGGAACGCGAGGTGCGCCGTTGGATGGCCGACGAGATCATCGGGCGCACCGACGCCTGGGTGGCCGACCTGGACGGCACGGTGGTGGGTCTGATGGTGCTGGACCACGGCCGCGACGGGTCGGGCTGGATCGAGCAGCTGTACCTCGACCCGGCCTGGGTGGGGCGCGGCCTGGGCGACCGCTTCATGGAGGTCGCCCTGCGCCGCCTGCCGGGTGGCGTCGAGCTGTGGTGCTTCCAGGTGAACGAGGCCGCGCGCCGGTTCTACGAGCGTCACGGGTTCGAGGCTGTCGAGTTCACCGAGGGGGCCGGCAACGAAGAGCGTGCCCCCGACGTGCGCTATCAGCGTCGGCCCTGACGCTCGCCGACGGTCGCAAAGAAGAAGTGGAGGGTTGCCTTCGGTCCAGTCGCGATATATCGTGACGGCACACAACGGATCAAGAAAGGACGATCAAGATGGATCGCATGAAGAAGAAGTTCCACGAACGGGACCGTGGTGAGTGGGCGTTCGGCGGGCACGGTCGCCATGGCGGCCCCCGTGGGCGTGGCCCGCGCACTCGCCGCGGCGACATTCGCGTCGCACTGCTGGCAGCGCTGTCCGACGGTCCGGCGCACGGTTACGAGCTGATCCAGCGGCTCGAGGCGCGCACCGGTGGTCGCTGGAAGCCCAGCCCCGGCTCGGTGTACCCGACGCTGCAGATGTTGGAGGAGGGCGGGTTCGTCACCTCCAGCCAGCAGGGCGACAAGAAGGTGTACGCGATCAACGAGGCCGGCCAGGCCGAGCTGCAAGAGCGGATGACCGACGCCGGTGGCCCGCCGCCGTGGCTGGACGGCGAGATGGCCGGTGGGCACGGCGAACTGCGCAAGGCGGTCGCCCAGTTGGCGATGGCCGCCCGCCAGGTGGGCATGGGTGGCGACGACGCGCAGGTGGCCGCGGCCACCACGATCCTCACCGACGCCCGCCGCAAGCTGTACCAACTGCTCGCTGAGTCGTGAGCAGGCGGTGACCGATCAGTCGGGGTCTTGCGCGACCTCGTTGTCGGGAGCGTCGAGCCGGTAACCGGCCTCGGCGCTCTTCGCCGCGTACTGGGCCTGGTCGTAATCGGGCACGGGTGCGGCGATGTTCCACTGGTGGCCGAAGGGGTCGCGGACCACGGCCATGCGCTGACCGTAGAACTGGTCGGCGGGGGCGGCGATGGACGTGGCACCCAGCGTTATCGCCCGCTCGTACACCGGGTCGGTGGCGGGCACTTGGAGCGTGAAGTTCACCGGGCTGCCGCCGCGGGTGAGCGGGCCGAGGACGCCGTGCTCGGGATGCTCGTCGGCGAGCATCAGGTTGCTGTTGCCGATGCGGATCTCGGCATGACCGACCCGCCCGTCGTCGCCGGTGAGGCGCTGCAGCTCGACGGCCCCGAAGGCGGCGACGTAGAAGTCGATCGCGGCGGCGGCGCCGTCGACACACAGGTAGGCAGTGATGCTCTGGGGCTGGCTCATGGGGGCATTGTGCCACCTCTTGCGAGAACGAACAAGTGTTCGATAAGTTCGCGAGTCCCATGGGATTCAACAACCCGTCGATGCCCTGGAACGAACTCGAAGCTCTCCTGTCCGGCACCAGCCCTGGCAGAGGGCGCGACGGGCGCGCCGCCGGCAGCGCCTCGTGGAACGCGGGCGGCGACGGGCCTGCGCTCAGCCGCAAACGCCAGCCGTACGAGCCACCCACCGATGCTCGTCGCAGCACTGGCGTGCCCTACGCGGAGCTGCACTGCCACAGCAACTTCTCCTTTCTCGACGGGGCTTCGCACCCAGAGCAACTGGCCGAGGAAGCAGCCCGCCTGGGCCTGGAGGCGCTGGCGCTCACCGATCACGACGGCTTCTACGGAGTGGTGCGTTTCGCCGAGGCCGCCCGCGCCGTCGGTCTGCCGACGGTGTTCGGCGCCGAGATCTCGCTGACCGCCGAGGGGCGCGTGGCGCTCGCCGAACACGCCACGCAGCACCAGATCGCGACCGGTCGTGTCCCCGACAGCCATGCCCCTGATCCTCATGGAGAACACTTGCTGGTGTTGGCCGACGGGCCCACGGGGTACGCGCGGTTGGCTCGCGCGCTCAGCCTGGGGCACCTCGCGGGCGAGAAAGGTGCGCCGCAGTTCGCGTTCGACGACATCGCGCACGCGGTGGCAGGGCACGGGTGGGTGCTCACCGGTTGCCGTAAGGGCGCGGTGCCGGCGGCCCTGGTGCGCGACGGCCCGGCCGCAGCCGCGCGCGAGCTGCGCCGGCTGGTCGAGGCATTCGGACGGGACCGGGTGCTGGTGGAGCTGTGGGACCACGGCGACCCGCTGGACAGCGTGCGCAACGATGCACTCGCCGAACTGGCGGCGCGCCACGACATCGGGTGCATCGCCACCAACAACGTCCACTACGCCACGCCCGCGCAACGCAAGCTGGCCACCGCGGTGGCGGCGGTGCGTGCGCGACGCAGCCTCGACGAGCTCGACCCATGGCTGCCGGCCACCTCGTCGGCGCACCTGCGCAGCGGGGCCGAGCAGGCTCGCCGTTTCGCCCGCTATCCGGGCGTGGTGGAGCTGGCCGCGGAGGTCGGCCGCGCCGCAGCGTTCGACCTCGCGTTGGTGGCCCCCAGCCTGCCGCCCTACCCGTGCCCCGACGGCCCCGACGGTAAGCCGCTCAGCGAGATGGCCTACTTGCGTCAGCTGGCCGAGGCCGGTGGTCGGCGCCGTTACGGCGAGCGGCCGGGCCCGGGGGAAGACTTATCGCTACGCGCTCGCGCATGGCGCACGATCGACCACGAACTCGCCGTCATCGAGGGCCTCGGTTTCGCCGGCTACTTCCTCGTGGTGTGGGACATCGTCGAGTTCTGCAACCGGGCCAACATCTTCTGCCAGGGCCGTGGCAGCGCGGCCAACAGTGCGGTGTGTTACGCGCTGGGCATCACCAAGGCCGACGCGGTGTCGCTGGGTCTGTTGTTCGAGCGCTTCCTGTCACCCGAGCGTGACGGGCCGCCGGACATCGACCTCGACATCGAGAGTGGCCTCCGAGAGAACGTGATCCAGTACGTGTACCAGCGCTACGGGCGGCACCACACCGCGCAGGTGGCCAACGTCATCACCTACCGCGCTCGTTCCAGCGTGCGCGACATGGCCAAGGCGCTGGGTGCCGCGCCCGGCCAGCAAGACGCGTGGAGCAAGCAGATGGACGCGTGGGGCGGGGTGGCGGTGACGGCCCAGCAGACGGATCACGACATCCCCGCGGCGGTGCTCGAGCTCGCAGCCCAGATCGAAGACGCGCCGCGCCATCTCGGCATTCATTCGGGTGGCATGGTCATCTGTGATCGGCCGGTCATCGAGGTCTGCCCGGTGGAGTGGGGGCGCATGCGCGATCGCAGCGTGCTGCAGTGGGACAAGGACGACTGCGCGGCCGCCGGGCTGGTGAAGTTCGACCTGCTGGGTCTGGGCATGCTCAGCGCGCTGCACAACGCGGTGGACCTCATCCGCGAACACCGCGGCTACGAGCTCGACCTGGCCACCATCCCGCAGGAGGACGACGTCTACGCGATGTTGTGCCGCGCCGACACGGTGGGTGTGTTCCAGATCGAGAGCCGCGCGCAGATGGCCACGTTGCCGCGCCTCAAACCGCGCCGCTTCTACGACCTCGTGGTGGAAGTCGCGCTCATCCGCCCCGGCCCCATCCAAGGCGGCTCGGTGCACCCCTACATCCGCCGCCGCAACGGACAAGAGCCGATCACCTACCTGCACCCGCTGCTGGAGAACAGCTTGGGCAAGACCCTGGGGGTGCCGCTGTTCCAGGAGCAGCTGATGCAGATGGCCATCGATGTCGCCGGCTTCACGCCCAGCGAGGCCGACCAGTTGCGCCAGGCGATGGGTAGCAAGCGCAGCCGGGCACGAATGGAGCGCTTGAAGGCGCGCCTGTTCGAGGGCATGGCCCAGCGCGGCATCACCGGCGACATCGCCGACGAGATCTTCATGAAGATGGCTGCGTTCGCCAACTATGGCTTCCCCGAGTCGCACAGCGTGTCGTTCAGCTACCTCGTCTACTCGTCGGCGTACATCAAGTACCACGAACCGGCCGCGTTCTGCGCCGCGCTGCTGAACGCGCAGCCGATGGGCTTCTGGAGCCCGCACTCGCTGGTGCAGGACGCGCGTCGCCACGGGGTGGTCACTCACTCGCCCGACCTCAACGCGTCGAACGCGCTCGCCACGCTGGAGGTGTGCGCGGACTCCATCGGTGGGCTCGCCGTGCGGCTGGGTCTCGGGTCGGTGCGTGGTGTCGGCAGCGAGCTGGCCGAACTCGTTGCCGCGGGCCGGCCGTACGCCAGCCTCGAGCAGTTGGTGCGCACGGTGCCGCAGCTGACCATCGCCCAACTGGAGGCGATGGCGACGGCCGGTGTGTTCCAGCAGGCGCTGGGCCTGGACCGCCGCGAGGCGTTGTGGGCCGTGGGCGGGATGGAGTGCGTCGACACGGCCGACCCGGCCGCGCCCCGTCGCCTCGGCGGCTGGACCCCCGCGGGGAGCGCCAACTGCACCGACCTGGTGAAGGTCGGCGATCGGGTCTTTCTCGCGTGCGGCGAGATGGGGATGGTCTGCCTCGACGTCTCGGACCCG